>JBEGKV010000065.1:0-10848 GCA_041183925.1 Actinomycetota bacterium | reverse complement strand
GCGCACAAAAGTTCCCTCAATAACCGATAAGATAAACAAGTTGTCCTCGTGAGAAATCACAGAGATAACGGGCTGTGGCGCAGCTTGGTAGCGCACTTGACTGGGGGTCAAGGGGTCGCAGGTTCAAATCCTGTCAGCCCGACCAGAAAAGAAAAAGACCGGCATCAAGCCGGTCTTTTTTGTTTGTGATGACATAAAGAAGTGGGCCGAGATTTCTCCCGGCCCACTTCTTTGTTGGTGATGTCTTAGAAAACAACAACTGGCTTGATCGTCACACCGGTGTGCGAGTCGTGGAAGCCCTGGTTGATGTCCTTGAGATCGTAGTTCTTCATCAGTTTGTCGATGGGGAAGCGGCCTTCCTTCCACAGCTGAATCAGCTTAGGAATGAATACCTGAGGAACTGAGCTTCCCTGGATGATGGTCTTGAAAGTCCAGCCCTTGACCAACGAGAGGCCAATTTCGAAGGACACTTCAGTACCTGGCTTAGCAACACCCACGAGTGCGAGGGTGCCACGAAGACCCAGAGAGTCAGCAGCTTCACGCAATACCTCGGGACGACCAGTGGTGTCCAGAATGTAGTTTGCGCCTGCACCGTTGGTCAGTCTCATGATTTCGCGGTTGAGGTCCAGCTTGGTGGTGTTGATTGTTGCTGTTGCACCAATCTCCTTAGCAAGCGAGAGACGAGAGTCGTGAATGTCAACTGCAATCACGTTCTCGCAACCTGCGATGATACCGGCCATGATTGCCCCGAAACCGACTGCGCCGGTACCGATGACAACCAGGGTGCTGCCCAGTTCAGGCTTGAGCTCGTTCAGGATCGAACCAGCACCGGTCTGAATACCGCAACCCAGAGGGGCGACGATTTCCAGAGGGATGTCCTTGTCAATCTTGATGAGGCTCTCCTGGACGACGTTCGAGTAGGACGCGAACGAGGACTGACCGAAGAAGTGCGAGGAGATAACCTCACCCTTCTTGCTGAACGCGGTGGTGCCATCGGAACGACGACCCGCGAAGTCAGCAGCCCATAGGTTCTCGCAGTAGGCCACGAGGCCAGAACGACACTTGTTGCAGTAGCCACAGAATGCAGCGTTCATGACCACGTGGTCACCTACGGCGTAGTTCACAACCTCTTCGCCCACAGCTTCGATTACGCCAGCACCTTCGTGTCCGAGGACAGCGGGGAGTGGGGTGGGGTAGACCTGGTCACGAACGATAGCGTCCGTGTGGCATACACCCGAAGCGACCATACGTACGCGAACTTCATTGGGGCGAAGTGCGTCTAGGTCAATGTCCTCAATAACGAGGTCTTTGCCTGCCTTGCGGGCAACAGCAGCTGTGATTTTCATGGTTTTGTTTCAGTCCTATCGTCTCTGATTAGAAGGGGTAAGGCTGGTCGGAAGGCTCAACGGTGACCCACTTGAGGTCGGTGAACTCGTTGATTACGCCACGGCCGTCGAAACGTCCGTATCCGCTGCTCTTCATACCACCGTAAGGTGCCTGTGCTTCGTTCTGTACGGTTGCACCGTTGACGTGAACGTGACCTGCATCGATCTGCAGAGCTACCTGGAGAGCACGAGTGCTGTCTTTACCGAAGACCGCTGCAGCCAGACCGTAGTCAGTGTCGTTAGCGACGCGGATAGCCTCGTCAACACCCTTGACACGAACAATGGTGGTGATGGGACCAAAGGTTTCGAGGTCATAGATGTCCATACCTGGCTTGACCTTGTCCACGATGGTTGCAGGCATTGCAGCACCGAGAGCAGGACCACCGGCGATAACTTCAGCACCCTTAGCAAGTGCGTCAGTGATCATCTTGTTGATACGGTCACCGGACTCGGGACGAATCATGGGACCAACGATAACGTTGGGGTCAGACATAGGGTCACCAGCTGGCAGGTTGCGTGCACGCTCTGCGAACTTCTTGACGAACTCGTCTGCAATGGACTCGTCCACAACGAAACGCTCGGTCGACATGCAGATCTGGCCCTGGTACATGAATGCACCGAAGACAGCAGCGTTGACTGCGCCGTCGATGTCAGCGTCATCGAGAACAACCTGAGGAGCCTTACCGCCGAGTTCGAGGAGAACTGGCTTGAGGTGCTTGGCAGCCTTCTGAGCGATGATGCGTCCAACGTTGGTCGAACCGGTGAAGTTGACGCGACGAACCATGGGGTGAGCGATGATTGCTTCAACAACAGAGTCTGCATCTTCTGGAGTGGTGCTGATGAAGTTCAGAACACCCTCGGGGAGGCCAGCTTCAATGAGGACCTCAGAGATGATCTGGTGAGTCATGGGGCTGAACTCAGATGCACGGAAGACTACGGTGTTACCGCAGACGAGTGGGTATGCAATCGCACGAGCTGCGAGAACGCCGGTACCGTTCCAGGGAGCCATGCTGAATACAACACCTGCAGGAGTGCGGAAGGTGAAGGAGAAAGCACCTGGCTTGTCAGTGGGGATGGTCTCACCCTGGATCTGGGTTGCCAGACCAGCAGCCTCGCGGAACAGCTGAGCGGTGAGGAAGACGTTGAAGCCAGCCCACAGCTGAACTGCACCAACCTCGGCCATCATGGAGCCGATGAAGTCACCTGCACGCTGTTCAATGAGGTCTGCTGCCTTGAGCAGAACTGCACGACGCTGGGTAGGGCCGGTCTTGGACCAGGACTTGAATGCTTCGGCAGCAGATTCAACGGCCTGCAGTGCATCCTTGACGGTACCTGCGGCGCCAGTGCTTGCGACCTCGTTGGTGAGGGCGTTACGACGCTCAAAAGTCTTGCCGCCCTGAGCGTCGCGAGACTTGTTGTTGATGATGAGCTGTGACTTCAGTGCCATGTTTGTCTCCATTGACTTGTATGTGATTTCGTCCACTACGACGAAAGTTAAGTTACATTATCACGCCAGCAGACGAAATAATGTTAAATATTTATTTGGGGCTGATTGTTAGCAAAACGTTGCCTGTCCGTTTGTTTTTAGCACTTTTCTGAACTAAAAACTAGGGGGTGACAGGTTTTGCTTACTCCGGGTAGACCGAGGAACCAGGAGCGATAGGACCTCGACGTGCGAGGTCTTCCCGAAGTGCTTTCTTGTCGATCTTCCCCACTTTGGTGAGGGGCATTTTCTCGGTCACGACAAGGACCTCAGGAAGTTTGTAAGCGGCGACGTTGGCTTCCTTCATCAATTCGCGCAATTCTTCGAGAGTGGTGTGCACTCCTTCACGCAAAGTGACGTAGACGCATACGCGTTCGCCGAGCTTGGCATCGGGGATGGCGACAGCGGCCACCATCTCAATGCCTGGGTGACGGTAGATAAGGTTTTCGACCTCTTCGCCAGAAATCTTTTCACCTGCACGGTTGATGAGGTCTTTGTCGCGACCTTCGACCACGATGTTGCCATCGGGTCGAATAATCACGATGTCACCGGTGATGTACCAACCGTCAGAAGAAAACGCACGCTTGTTGTGTTCGTCAGCACGGTAATAGCCGCGAAGCGTGTAGGGGCCTTGGGTGTGCAGAACGCCACGTTCACCGACGGGCAGAATGTTGCCATCCTCGTCGACAACTCGGACCTCGTCACCGGGGGAGACGGGGCGTCCCTGGGTTCCGATCACAACTTCTTCGGGGTCTCCAGCCAGCGTGGTGTTGATCAATCCCTCGGCCATGCCGAAAACCTGCTGTAATTCACAGCCAAGAACGGGAGTGACGCGAGCAGCAAGTTCATCCACGAGGCGAGAGCCACCAACCTGGAGCAGCTCAAGACTTTCGAGCTGACCCGTGTTTTCAGCCGTTTCAAAATCAATCCACTGTTGCACGACGGCGGGAACGGCGGCCGTGATGGTGACTTTTTCTCGAGCAATCGCGTCAAATGCTTTGCGGGGCTCAGGAGTGCGTAACATCACGACAGATCCACCCACGAGGAAGGTCCCGAGGAAACCTGGGCAGGCGAGAGGGAAGTTGTGACCGGCGGGCAACGCCACCAGGTAGACACTCTCTGCATCAAGTTCTGCGGCAGCACCTGTCACCTTGAGGTTATAGAGGTAGTCATTGTGTGATCGCGGAATGAGTTTGGGCAAACCGGTCGTTCCGCCCGAGAGGAGAAAGACAGCAATGGCGTCAGGGGAGATTTCGATGCCATCGAGTTCACTGAGGTCATCGCTGTACTCGGCACACAGAGCACCCAGATCAACATTTCCGTCGTGCACATCGCTACCCAAAATCAGGAGATGCTTCACGCTGGGCACGACGTCACGAATAACTTCGGCCAGCTCCTGGTGATCGAAATCTCGCAGAACGTCAGGAACAATGATTGCGACAGCTTCTGAGTGTTCAGCCAAGTATTCAAGTTCGTGGCGGCGGTGCGCGGGAAGCGCCATAACAGGAATCACGCCAATGCGCAGGCATGCAAGAGTGAGAACGACAAACTCCCAGCAGTTGGGCAATTGAACCACGACGCGGTCATCGACCTGAAGTCCCAACTTACGGAGATTGACAGCCAGAGCATCGGCACGTTCAAAGAGTTGTGCATAGCTCAGGCGGGTGTCTCCGTCGACAAGAGCAATCTTGTGGGGATTACGAAGGGCGCTGCCGCGCCAGCGGGCCAGGGAACGATTCCTGCGGTAGTCGGTGTGGACGTCATTGTCCTTCTCCTCGTGTGATGAGTACGGAATCAAGAGCAATCAAACCCTGATCGGTAATTCGGAGAGGATTAATCTCCACTTCTTCAATCCAGTCATTTGAGGCAACGATGCCTCCCAGAGTGGAAAGTATGGTGCCCAGTTCTGTGGTGTTTACAGTCGGGCCGCCGCGCCAACCAAAGAGGAGATCTGATGCTGCCAAGTCACCAATCATGTCGGTTGCGGTCGTGGGGGATAGAGGTGCTGAACGAATGGCGACATCGCCGACTGCTTCAGCTGTCGTGCCACCCAAGCCCAGAAGAACAATAGGGCCGAATACGGGGTCGCGACGAGCGCCGACAATGAGGTCGACACCACCAGGGGCCATTTGTTCGAGGAGAACTTGTTCGGCGCCTATCTTTTCCAGGGCGTCCCACGCAGTATCGAGCATGTCTGCGGTGGAAACATTGAGGTGAACGCCGCCAACATCTGTCTTGTGGAGAATGACAGGGAAGAGAATTTTCACAGCTAAGGGGCCTGAAAGTTCAGAAAGTGCCTGGTGTGCTTCGTCGCGTGACTGTGCGATCCGGCGTTGAGGGGTGGGAATGCCGAAAGCTCCCACGGCATCCTTGGTGGTATTTTCGTCCCAGATGCGGTCGTTCGCCAAGGTCAGATCAGCAGATGCAGCTTCTGACTCACTGCGGGGACGAACCTTGCGGTCACGCAACAATGCGGACATTGCGTCTGCCAGAGCATGGGGACCTGTCACAAAGGGCACATCAGCTTTCACAGCGTTCGACTGAATGTCAGAAATATCTGCAGGCGGTCCATCCATTGCGACAATGATGCGGGCATCGTTGCGGCCAATCGCTGGACGAACACTGGCTACCATGTCCAGAACCGGTTCTGTCAGGCCATAAATCCCGACAACATCAATGGCCGCATCTGCTGCCACGGCGCTAATGACTTCTGGGAATGTTTCACTTGGGCGACCAGTGTCCACGGGGTTTGCCTGAAAGGTGATGGGGGGCAATAAAGTGCCCAAAACATCCTGAGTTGATTGTGCCAGCGGAGGAAGTTCAACATCTGCAGAAGCCAACGCATCTGCAATGAGGAGACCAGGACCAGCCTGTCCAGTAATCAACGCAGCATCCCCGCGTGATTCCTGGGGCAGACGACCTGCGCGTAAGCCGATGACAGCCGAAATTAGTTGTTCTTCTGAGTCGACGATCACAGCTCCCGCTTGTGCCAAAACTGATCGTGTGGTGCGCCAGGAGGTTGCCAGTGCCCCGGTGTGTGACTGGGCAAATTCTGAAACGTTGTTTTCCCCGACGACCAGGGCAACAATGGGCTTCTGAACTGCGGCAGCGCGAACGGCAGCTAACAAGCGGGGGCCATCGTCGACGTTTTCAATGTGCAATGCGATGACTGCGGTGTTGTCATCTGAGGCGAGGTAGTTCAGAACGTCGGTGTGGTCCACATCGATGCCGGTTCCGATACCCACGCCAAGGCTCAGGCCGATGCCGTGAGCGGCAAAGCGAAACGCCAACATGTGGTTGACTCCGCCGCTCGCGGTAACAAGAGCCACGTTTCCGGCGGTGAGTTGGTGTGCGCCTGGAACAAAGCTGGCAATCAATTTGCTGCCGGGGGAGAAGTAGCCCGAGGTGTTCGGGCCTAAGAGTCGCATTCCCGTGCGGTCAAGTTCTTGTTTGACCGCAGCTTCAATAGCGACTCCTGCAGGACCTGCTTCGGAAAATCCGCCAGAACAGACCAGAGCCGCCGTGACACCGGCTGCCGCACACTCGGCAATGGCCAGTGCTGTGGCCGGTGCGGGCACGCAGATAACAGCAAGATCCGGCTGACCACCCTGCGCCACTATTGCTTCCGCAGCTTCTGCTGCGGAAGCAACGAAGCCTTCTTCTGTTGCTCGAGGGTTCACGCGAGAGATGGGGAGGCCGCTGCTGTCCAAGGAAGCAGCCATGACGGCTCCCAGCTTCTCGGGAGAAGCTGAGGCGCCGATGACCATGACCCCACGCGGGGCGAAGAAGGACTTCATAATGTTGGGAACCTAGTTGCTGACGACGGCGTCGGCACGGCCAGAAAGCACGAGTGTTTCTGCCAAGTCTTCTGACGCATTTGCAATCTCGATAACGACAGGAATGTCGTTGTAAAGAGCCTGCATTTCCGATTCGAAGATGCGATCTTCTTGGTCACCGCCGGTCACGATAATGACATCAGCATCCGCAGGGACTGCTGTTTTCTGGTCGACACTGATGTCCACGACGTGAGCGTGCTGAATTTCCAGAGGTGCGCCCGAAGAGTGCATCAGGCGGCCGTCTGATGACCAACCGAGAAGGCGTCCAGGAACACTCTGTCCCGCCACAGTGATAGGTGTCTCAAGAACTGGGGTGCCATGTTCTGCCGCCCAGGCTTCCTGTGAATTCTTTGCAAAGAGTGGATCTCGCTTGGCAATCTTTCCCAAAGTGATGCTGCGGGAGAAGAAGTGGAAAGTGAACTGCCACGGCTTGTATGCCTTGTAGTACTCACCGAAGTGCTCCCACCAGCGCAAGCTGGGGCGGGCCTGGCTTTGAACCTTATTAACCTGTGGCTGTGCAACCCTCTCATATTCGGTGAAAGCTGCTTCGAGGTCATCAGGATGTGCATCCAATGCATCTGCGAGGGCAATGGCATCTTCCATAGCCATCTTGGTGCCCGACCCCACGCTGAAGTGTGCGGTGTGAACGGCGTCCCCCAAGAACACAACGTTGCCTTCATGCCAGTGCTTCGTTTTGCGGCCGCGGAAGTTTCCCCAGCGCGAGTTGTTGATCAGAAGGTGGCCCCCCTGAAGTTCCTCCTTGAAGAGGTCCTCGATGTACGCCTTGGACTTCATGTCAGATGGGCCGGGAGGGGAGGTGACGTCGAATTCATCCAGACCTGATGCACGCCAGGTTGCTTCATCGGCTTCGACGATGAAGGTGCTGACATCCTCACTGATGGGGTAGGCGTGTACAGCCCAGTTGCCGTGTTCGTTTTGCTGGTGCAGGAAGGTCAAACCGTCATACATGTGATCAGTACCAAACCAAATGAATTTTGCGGTTGCCTGTTCAACGGTGTGGCCGAGCTTGTCATCTCCGATAGAGCGGCGGAATTCAGAGTTCATGCCGTCTGCTGCGACAATGACGTCAAATTCGCCGATTTCTTTCAGCTGTGCAGGGGTAGGAATAAATTCGTTAAAACGGGTAACAACTCCGAATGACTCTGCTTTTTCCTGAAGCAAGGGAAGAAGAGTCTTGCGGTGGATGGCAGACATGCCGTTACCGGCGAAGGTGTGCTTTTCGCCCTTGAGGACGACATCGATAGCGTCCCACCGCTTGCCGTACTTCTCAAGACCTTCACTCAGGACTGTATCTGCTGCATCAATGCCTTTGAGCGTTGCGTCCGAGAAGACAACACCGAAACCGAAAGCGTCTTTCGCGCCATTTCGTTCAAACACAGTGACGTCCCAGTCAGGGCGTCGTTTCTTCATCAGAATCGAGAAGAAGAAGCCACCGGGGCCACCGCCAACTACTGCGATTTTTTTCGACATTGAAATTGCCACCTCTACGTTGAGTGAAAGATGAGATTCATTATGTAACAAAAATTCGATGTATGTCAATTATTCGTTACTTATCGCGAGTCGGGAGCGAGGAGGCTCCTCAGGCGCACTGCCACATGGGCGGTTGGGGTGCCAGAAGTGGTTACTTTTTGGGCACGCTGAGATCGGCACTTCCCAGTACCGGCATGCCGGTGATCTGCTCAATTGCCGCCTCTGCTTCAGCACGAAGGCGGGAGTGCACGGAGGTGAACACCTCATGTGCACGGCGGCCTGTCCATCCGGCGGGAAGAAGCTCGCGGGGGAGGTCAGGATCCCGGAACGGGAAGTGACGGTAATCATCTGTGAGTTCAATACGACGCTTGAGAGCATCTATACCTGTGAAGTTAGGCGTGACAGAGAACTCGTCGATAAATGACGTGTAATCACTCTGGACATCTGACAGGTCCCAACATCTGCTGGCAATATCTCTGTCATGTGCCAAGCCCTGTGAGCTACACCTCAACAAGTCGAGGTTGATCAGGGGAAGTTTAGAAAGCGCACTTTGTGCAGCATCAAGGTTGTCATGGGGGCTCATCCAGGTTGAGGTACTGAGCTGACCGAATCCTTCCCAAATTAACCGTCGGCGAGCATCATCTCGAGCAGCACGTTGTGTTTCAGAAAATTTGACCAGAACCATGGACCATTGACGATCCCATTCGGTGTCCCAGCGCTTGAAAATACGGTCTAAACCTTCGTTGAGAAGATTCCAGCCCTTACTGCTGAGGACGTAGCTAACTTCTCGACCCTGGCGGCGGGTATCAAACGAGTGCTGCCAGAGGAGCCTCGCCTTCACCGCAATAGCGGAGGTAGTCACCGAACACGGTGAACACAATGGAGCGGGGGCTACTCATGGAGACAGTATTCCATGCGGGTGCCCACGTGGTAAACAACTCGAACTCGAGAGTCTGGAGCTAAGCATCCAAACGAATGGCCGTGCGTTCGATCCTTCGGTCCATGAGGAGTCGAACGAGGAGTCCGATGACGGCGCCAAAAATAGCAAACGGTGCAATAGCTGCCCCGGTACCAGCGATCAGCAGTGCGCCAAGGAGGGCAGATGTGGCAGGAAGTTTAGTGAAAGCAGCGGCGGAGGCTGCGATACCTGCTGCAGCCAGGGCACTCACATTGGCATCAGAAAGAATCAATGAACCTAGAACGCCAACGGCCACTCCCAGGAAGGTAGCCGGGAAGATAGGGCCACCACGGAAGCCTCCGCCCAACGCCGCAGCGAAGGCAATTCCTTTACCGATCAAGATAAAGATGACCGCAGTCACTGATGACTGTGCAATGAGACCGGACATGCCACTATTGCCGCTGAATAAGATCAAATTGGGATTGAGGTGGAAAACGGATTCCCCGAAGAACAGCACAAGTGTTGTGATCACAGCCGCGCCAAAGAGCATTACTGTGGGCATCTTTTGAGAGATTCGGTCGAAACCTAGACCTCCAGCCCGGGTGAGAACCGCGACAACCGCGGCAATGAGTGCAATGAGTATCCCCGCCAACAAGTCTCCGGCCTGGATTGATGCGTAGGTAGGCAAACCCGGGACAGAGAGAGAATGAACACCGAGGCCTGGGATGTGCCAGATACCAATGGAAACAATGTAGCTACTCGCCAGGGCTGTAAATACCGGTAGTAACAAGGCTGCCGGGGCGGCGCCCAACGCAGCGAATTCGAGAATCATGAACCCAGTGATGAAGGGGTTTCCGAAAACGGCACCAATCGCTGCAGCGCCGCCAATAAACATCATTGCTTTACGGCTCGACTCCGGCTTACCGATGGTAAACAGGGCACCGAGCGTGGTCCCCAACACAATGAGCGGAGCCTCTGGGCCGAGCGCAACACCGCCGATGAGTGAGGCAAGCGCAGCCAGAATGATGGATGGAACTGCACGCAGAGGTGTGTCGAAGTGAAAACCGGTGAGAGGTCCGCTTCCCGTTCCACCAGGCATCACCCGTGCAAGTGCCACAATCCCAGCTGCGGCAATAAGTGCGAGACCTGCAATCCACCATGGGGTCGTTTCAAGTCCAAGGAGATGGGGAACTTCACCAAAGACAAATTCCTGAGACTTCTCCACGGCAACAAGAAATGACGAAGCTACGATCGCCGAAAGCACGCCGATGAGGACAGAGAACACCAACAACCGAAGTAACGCTCGTGGTGTCATTTCGGTTGCCGACGCTGGCCCCGCGGTTTGTTCAGTCATCTTCAAGCTCCCGAAATAAACAGTTTCTCAAGGTTACAGTTCCCTGAGAAAGCTTGACGTGAAGTGAAGCATTTGTTGGCCGTGGTTTCTTCGTCCAGAGATGAAGCTGTGACTTGGCTGGGATTTTGCTTCCGCAGGTCGCGACGGGCGTAACCTCGGCGCTATGAACACAATCCGAAAAGAGAATGACCGCGCTGAAGGCGCTTTCATGCGCTTCTATGATTGGGTCAACGACAAGCTCTATCCCATCCTTGGCCCAGCAGACCTGGCTCCATATGAACCTGTACTGGAACAGGTCACCACGGCACTGTGCCCTTTATGCCACGAACCCATGGCTGAACATTATTTCGATCGCAGTACGCACGATGTAGTGCTGTATTGCCCTCAACCTGAAATTGTTC
>JBEGKV010000064.1:0-8190 GCA_041183925.1 Actinomycetota bacterium | reverse complement strand
GTGCTAACTAAAGAAACCCCAGGCAACGCCTAAGCCATAGACCAACCCGGTGAAGCTGGAGAGCTTCAACGCGAGGATGTACTCCTTCGGGGTCTTTGCTGTGAAAGTAATCAACACAGCAGGCACCGCCAAGAGTAGGCCGAAGAGCGTGACGAACATCACGCTATAGAACATGGCCAAGTAGATCACGATGGCAAACGGGATCAACATCAGGAAGGCAAACAGGACCGCGGAGGGTGTGCGGCCCATTCGAACTGCCAGCGTCTTCTTTCCCGCCAAGGTGTCGGTTTGAATATCTCGAATGTTATTCACGACCAGAACTGCACAGGCAATCAAGCCAATACCTATTCCGCCCAGCACGCTTTCTTGGCTCAAGGCTCCGGTTTGAACAAACGTGGTTCCCACAGTGGCAATAAGGCCGAAGAAGATGAAAACCATCACCTCACCCAGGCCGGCATAGCCATAGGGTCGCTTTCCCCCGGTGTAGTACCAAGCAGCAACGATGGCGACAGCTCCCACGATGAGGAACCACCAGAAACCGGTGAGCACCACGATGGCCATACCTGCCACTGCAGAGAGACCAAAGAACGCTAGTGCGACAGCGAGCACACGCTTGGGGTGAGCCGCACCTGAACCGGTCAGCCGGACAGGCCCCACACGGAAGTCATCGGTTCCTCGGATACCGTCCGAGTAGTCATTCGAATAGTTGACACCAATTTGCAAAGCCAGGGCAACGACTAAACACAAAAGAGCAAGTGGAGCATTGAACTGGTCCGATACAGCCGCGGCTCCAGACCCGATCGCTACGGGAGCAAAAGCCAGCGGCAACGTGCGCAGGCGTGCACCTTCAATCCAGTCACGCGCGGTTGCATTGTGCTTCGCCGAGCTGCGAGGGGAAGTGGACTTACTCATAGAGCGAGCCTACTTCTGACCGGCGGCAAAGTCAGACAGAGCAACGAGGTCAGGTTTACCCGAACTCAGGCGTGGAATGTCAGAAATGAAGCACACCGTTTTAGGAGCGGCCACACGTCCGAGCGAGGACACGATGACGTCATAGACCTCTGCGCGAAGCGCATCCTGCTCCTCCTCCGAGAACTGTCCTGGGACTACCACCGCTGGTCGCACACCCCATTCCGAATCTGGAATATGAAGCGCAAAAGCCCCCACACACGCGGAAATACGGCGAACTTCGGTTTCTACTGCGTCGAGATCTACTTTCAATCCACCCGAAATAATGACTCGATCACGACGACCCAACACAGTCAGCACTCCGTCGCTGAGGACGCCCGCATCACCCGTGAAGTACCACATCTTTCCATTCCTGATTTGGAATGTGTCGGCTGTGCGCTTCTCCTCGAGGAGATACCCGGATGCAAGTTGTGCACCTGAGATAAGGATTTCACCCGACTCATCAATCTCTACGTCCACGCCCGCCAAGGGCACACCGTTGTAGACACAGCCGCCTGCTGTTTCACTCGAGCCATACGTCTCGATGACGGTGAGTCCCAGCTCCTGAGCGCGGGTACGTAAGTCAGCCTCAAGCGCCTGGCCGCCAATCAAGATGGCGTTGAAACGGCGGAGAATCTCCGCCGACTCAGCGTCCTCTTCGGCCAGTTCGATAACTCGCGTCAATTGCACGGGGACGAGGGAGGTGTATCGACGCTCAGCGGTGAGCTCGTCTGCACTCTCCATAAACGTGCGTGCGTCGAAAGGTCCCGACGGCATCAGGACGGGAGCCTGGTCTGCATCGATGGAACGCACCAGAACAGAGATGCCTGCGATATAGGTCAGGGGCAATGCCAGCAACCACTGACCTGGTCCACCCAACCGTTCATGTGCCACCACTGCGCTTGCTTTCAGCGCATCAGCAGACAGTGCGACCGACTTGGGTGTTCCGGTGGAACCAGAGGTCTGGATCACGAGTGCTGTTCCAGTGGGGACTTGGGTGATGTCAGCTTCCCCCGCGCCTACGAGTCTGGATGCGCGAGCATCACGCACGAGCACGGCTGGACCGTTAGCGGTCAGCGCATTCCACAGTGCCTCGAACACCTGCAACGGAGCTGCGGCATCACAGACGAGAACTTTGTTCACGGACAAGGCCTAATAGTGCCAGGGGTAGGGTGACCAGTCAGGTTCTCGCTTTTGCAGGAAGGAATCGCGACCCTCTGCAGCTTCGTCAGTGCCATAGGCCAAGCGGGTTGCTTCCCCGGCAAAGACTTGCTGCCCCATGATGCCGTCGTCTACCGCGTTGAAGGCAAACTTCAGCATGCGGATAGCAGTGGGTGATTTGGTAAGGATGGTGCGTGCCCACGCCAATGCTTCTGTCTCCAGATCTGCATGGTCGACAACCTTGTTCACGGCACCCATCTCGTAGGCACGCTGTGCACTGTATTCCTCCGCGAGGAAGAAGACCTCGCGGGCGATTTTCTGTCCCACCTGGCGAGCAAAGAATGCGCTGCCATAGCCGGCATCAAAGGAGCCCACATCAGCATCGGTCTGCTTGAAGTGCGCATGCTCGCGGCTGGCGATGCTGAGGTCACACACCACGTGAAGAGAGTGCCCACCGCCGGCAGCCCAGCCTGGTACGACTGCAATGACGACCTTGGGCATCGTGCGAATGAGGCGCTGAACTTCCAGGATGTGGAGCCTGCCCGTGCCCATGGTGCCATCTGCGTATTCGTACCCGGCCTTGCCACGAATGCGCTGGTCTCCCCCGGAACAGAACGCCCAGCCGCCATCCTTCGGGCTGGGGCCATTCCCGGTAATCAACACCACACCCACCTGGGGGTTCTGGCGTGCATCATCGAGTGCGCGGTAGAGCTCATCCACGGTTTGAGGCCGGAAAGCGTTGCGCACCTCGGGACGGTTGAAGGCAATCCGGGCCACTTGTCCCATGACATCAAGGTGGTACGTGATGTCGGTAAACCCTTCCGAACCGGGGGCGACAACCCACTCGGTGGGGTCAAATATCTCAGAAACCTCAAATGCCATACCTCCAGCCTACGCAAGCTGGCCGGTTCAGTGCGAGACTAGGCACGTGCTGCCAGATCTCTCTGAACTGCGTTCTACTGCTCGTGTGGTGAAACTTCCCCTCGGCGTGAAGTTTCGCGGCCTCTGGACGCGCGAAATCATGCTCTTTCAGGGCCCCGAAGGCTGGACCGAATTCAGCCCGTTTGTTGAATATGACGATGCCGAAGCATCTGCGTGGTTACGCGCTGCAGTGGAGTTTGGCTGGGCGTCTTTACCTGCTCTCCACCGAGACGAGATTCAGGTCAATGCGACCGTGCCCGCCGTTGCTCCCGACCAGGTGGCCGAGGTGTTGGCTCACTTTGACGGCTGCCGCACCGCCAAGATCAAAGTGGCAGAACGCGGCCACACTCTGGCTGAAGACGTCGCGCGGGTCAAAGAGGTGCGTCGCGTGATGGGCCCAGAGGGCCGCATCCGGGTGGATGCGAATGGTGCGTGGAACGTGGACGAAGCTGAACATGCTTTCCATTCCTTCGCAGAATTCGATCTGGAATATGTCGAGCAGCCCTGTGCTGGGTTAGAAGAACTGGCAGAGCTGCGGGAGCGCACCCACTACATGGACATCCTCATCGCCGCAGATGAGAGCATTCGAAAAGCCGAGGATCCCCTCCTCGTGGCCAAGGCTGTCGCCGCTGATGTTTTAGTGCTCAAAGCCCAGCCCCTCGGCGGCATTGGTGCCGTAGTGTCGCTCAGTAGCCAGGTGTCATTGCCCCTCGTGCTCTCCAGTGCCCTCGAATCCTCCGTGGGCATAGCCATGGGTCTCTATGCCGCCGCAGCTGTGCCTGAGTTGACCTACGACTGCGGTTTGGGAACCGCTGCCCTCTTATCGGCAGACGTCACCATGCAGCCTCTCGTGCCCGTAAACGGACGTATCGCGGTGCAACGCCCACAGGTCAGTGAAGACCTGGTGGAGCGCTTCTCAGCAGATCCAGACACCACTGCGTGGTGGATGGAGCGGCTGGAGCGCTGCTACGAACTCTTAGAGTCCTGAGTAGGCGTGAAGGCCCTTGAAGAAGATGTTCACCACGGTGAAGTTGAACATCACGGCCGCGAAACCAACCATGGCCAACCACGCTGAGCGCGTGCCACGCCACCCACGCGTGGAACGCGCGTGGATATATCCGGCATAGATGGTCCAGATGATGAAGGTCCAGACCTCTTTGGTGTCCCAGCCCCAGTAACGACCCCAGGCTTTTTCTGCCCAAATCGCACCCGCGATGAGGGTGAAGGTCCAGAGCACGAACCCGATAATGATGAGGCGGTACGCGTAGTTTTCAAGCTGCGCTGCATCTGGCAAACGCGTGAGGAAGGCCAGTTTGGACTTCGCTCCCGCTGCAGCCGACGCTTCGCGTCTGGTCTGCAGCAATTGCATGAGAGAGAGCGCAAAGCCCAGCGCGAAGAAGCCTGTGGCGAGCGTAGCCACGAACACGTGAATCACCAGCCAGTAGGACTGCAGTGCAGGCGGCAGGGGAACAATCTCCACGTAATACCGGGTGGCAGCAAGGCCGAGCAGTAACAGAACAAGGCCGGTGACGAAGGAACCCAGGAACTTCATGTCCCACTTCAGGTTGACCAACAGGAACACATACATGTTGGCCCAGGGGACACGTGAAGCAGCCAAGCCACGCATCACGGTGGCAGTCAACTGAAGTAACCAGCCCAGGACGGTCAACGCCAAAGCAATCCGAGCAAGCTTGCGTTTGGGTTGAGCAATGGCAACAGTCTTTGCTTCGCCGACGGGTGCGCCCTCGTCGCCTGCACCACGGGCAAGGTCGAGTGTGAAGAGCACAAAGGCGATGGCGTAGAGGGCCATAGCCGAGTAGAGGGCCAGTACGGAGTACTGGGAGAGGGCGTCAGTCACGGGATAATCCTACGGTGCGTTCAATCTTGTCTTTAAGGGCATTGACGGCACCCCCGAGAGTGGGGTCATCTCCACGCTGTTTTCAGTGACCGAAACCCACATGCGCCTGCGCGGGATAAACAGGGAGATTAACAGACCCGCGAGCGCGGAGAGAGCGAAGAGCAGCACCCAGCCCTGAGTGGGGTCGCGGTGAATATCCAGGGAGACAAAGCGCTTGACCCCGTCGAAGGTGACCGTGCCTAAACCGTTGGGCAGCTCGGCGGACTCACCAGGCTTCAGTTCAATCGCTTCACGATCAGAATTACGCCCCGCCAGTTTGGTCATACCCTTGGTGTCGAGAGCAAAGACGGAACGAGGAACACCGTCGTCCAGACCCAAGTCGCCGGCATAGACATCGAAGGCCAGCTGTGGATCAATGAGATCTGGATACATCGAGAACGATGCACCGCTGTGTCCGGAGCTCACGGTGGGATAGAAGAAACCAATCAGACCGAGCTGTTCGGCTAAGCCATCGGGAAGCTTGATCACCCCGAGAGAGGTGAGGTTCTTATCTTGGGGGAGGAACTCAACGGAGTCAGTAAAGATGACGTTGCCTTCAGGATCCCGAATGGTCACCGTGGGGGCATAGCCATTTCCCAACAAATACACATCGGTGCCGGCAATGCGCAACGGCTCATTCACCTTGATGGTGTTCTTCTGCGGCTCTTGCCCCTTGATCTGAGTGGTCACCTCTGCGGTGTAGTCGGTGGGCTGGCCGATGGCATTGGTGTTGTGCTCTTCGTAGGTGGCCGTGAACTTATCCAAAGTGATGGAATACGGCGTCAGGGTTGAGCTGTCGAAAAAGCGTCCTGGGTTAAAGGAGTCAAAGGCAATCAAGCTGTTCGTAAAGGCTTGGCCTTCATAAATTGCGCGCTGACCGGCAAAGCCGAATCCGCCACCGAACCCCACGGCAATGAGCACACCGACGAGGGCAAAGTGGAACACCAGGTTTCCGGTCTCACGCATGTAGCCTCGCTCAGCAGAAACCGTGATGGTGTCACCACGGTCATAGCGGGCAACGCGGTAACGCTCCGACTTCAAAGCAGAACGGCCTGCCTCAAGAACAGCCTCAGCGGTGGAACCGGTAACCGTGAACTCCGCGAAGGCAGGCAGACGGCGCAAGTTTGCCGGGGTGGTGGGTGGCTGTGCCTTGAGGGCATCAAAGTGGTGTTTGGTGCGCGGCAGTACGCACCCAATCAGCGAGATAAAGAGCAGGATATAAATTGCAGAGAACCAGGCCGAGGAATAGACATCAAACATCTGGAATGAATCCAGAATGGGAGCGGTGTCCTTGTGGTCAGCAAAATATTGGCTCACGCCGTTGGGGTCAGAACTGCGCTGCGGCACCAGCGAGCCCGGCACGGCGGCAATAGCCAACAGCAGAAGTAACAGCAGGGCCGTGCGCATGCTGGTGAGTTGACGCCAGAACCAGCGCAGCCATCCGACGAACCCCAGGTTGGGGTTCACAATGCGGGCGTCCTCGCGGGAGTCATAGTGATCAGATGGTCGGGACAAAGCTGCCAATCACCGCCTGAAGTTCGTAGATCCAGGCGGTCCACAATCCCGTCACCATGAGTACACCCATGATGATGAGCAGAACGCCGCCAAAGATATTGATTGCTCGAATGTGTCGTTTGAGGAACGCAACAGAGCCCGTAGCCCAGCTCAAACCGAAGGCCAACAGGACAAAGGGAATACCGAGGCCCACGCAGTATGCCAAGCCGAGAAGAGCACCGCGCCAGGGAGAAGCAGAGTCCACGCTCAGCGACAAGATCGCAGCCAGGGTGGGTCCCATGCAGGGAGTCCACCCCAAACCGAAGACGATACCCAGCAGTGGCGCCCCCGCCAGACCCGTAGCGGGCGTGATGCGCAATTTGGCCGTGCGTTGGAAGAATCCAAACTGCCCAATAAACACCAGGCCCATGGCAATGACGACAAAGCCCAAAATGACGGTGATGAGTTCTTGGTACTGAATCAACCAGCCGCCGAGCGCACCAAAGGCTGCACCATAAGCAATGAACACCACAGAGAAGCCAGCAATAAACAGTGCGACCCCGGCAACCATGCGCCACATGTTTGCTCTCTTGGCTGCTGTCGTGCTCGCCGGAGCGGTCACGCCGCTGACATAGGCCAGGTATCCAGGAACCAAAGGAAGTACGCAAGGGGAGGCAAAAGAAATAAACCCGGCAAGCAGTGCCAGGGGCACGGCAACAAGAAGTTGCCCGCTGTAGACCAGCTCACCAATGTTCATCTCTAGCCCGCGCTCGATTCGGCAGAGAGGTCGTTAATGAGGGTGGAAAGTATCGAAGGGTCTCTGAGCTGACCCAGAATGCGGGCCGCAACGCGGCCTTTCGCATCCAAGATGAGGGTGGTGGGAACAGCGTTAGGGGGAACCTGTGACGCAAAGGCGAGCTGCGCCTGACCGTCTTGGTCAATGATGCTGGGGTAGGTAATTCCAAAGCGCTCATTGAAGGTCGTCACGGTGGCGGCCTGGTCACGTACATTGACGCCGAGGAAGTTCGTTCCTTGGGGGGAAGTCTCTTGATAAACAGATTCAAGGTCAGGCGCTTCTGCGCGGCAGGGGGCGCAGCCGGCGTACCAAAAGTTGACCACGAGAACATGGCCCAGGAACTCGGAGGAACTCACGGTGTCACCGTTCTCTGTTGTTCCAGAGAAGGTGATGGGTTCGCCGCGGTTGTCGAGAGTGATCTCGGTAACAGACCCATCACCGGCGATGTAGTTCTTGTTGGAGCCTTCGCGGTATTGGTCAGCCAGGGGGTCGCTGGAGCACCCGGTGAGGGTCAAAGACAGCGCTGCCACCGCAACGAGGGCACCTTTCAGAATGCGCGAACTCATACGGCCCCCACATCGAGGGCATGAGCGGTGAGCTCGGCGGCAGGTTCGACATAGCCAACTTCAACAAACCCCAGTTCGGGCTTCATCGGGTCGATCAATTCCAGCGTGGTGATGCTGGAGAGAGAACAGCGGCGGGCTCGAGGATCATGGAACAGGTTCTTACCGTTGACATCTCGATGCACCATCCAGATCGGAAGCTGGTGGCTGACAATAACCACGTCGCCGCCGGGCACGGACGTGGCGGCATCCACCATGGCCTCACGCATACGGTCGGCAATAGATCGGTACGGCTCACCCCAGCTAGGGCGGAAAGGATTGATGAGGTATTTCCAGTTGCCGGGGTCTGTGAGCGCCGACTGGGAACCCCGCATCCGTTTTCCTTCGAAAGCGTTGGTCGGTTCCATCAC
>JBEGKV010000063.1:0-5545 GCA_041183925.1 Actinomycetota bacterium | reverse complement strand
CGAATTCCTGCTCGCAGGCAACGTGTTCACCAAGGACCTCATTGAGACCTGGATTTCGTACAAGCGCGACAACGAAATCAAGCCTCTCTCGCTGCGTCCACACCCCTTCGAGTTCGAGCTCTACTACGGCGTCTAATCGCCCTAGCTACGTGCACTGGCCGTCACCTGTGAGGTGGCGGCCAGTAACGTTTAACCTGTGCACAACTCGAAGGATTGCTAGAAGCCGAAGAACACTCTTTCGACAACCTGTCGCGACTTTCGTGTGATGGTGAGGTAATCCTCTTCCAAACGTGATGCGGAACCTGGAGGATATTCGAGCAATCTCGCAATACCTTCGAGGTCGCTGGTGTCCGAGGGAAGAACATCAGTAGCTTTATCTGCCCAAATGGTGATGGCTGAGCGCACACGAGAAGCAAACATCCACGCATCGATCAGCTTCTGCGCATCTGCCGCATCCATTAATCCCAGCTGCACTGCAGCGCGGAGGGCCCCCATCGACGAGGTGGTCTGTAGCTCAGGATGCGTTGCGGCCTGTTCAAGTTGTAACAGCTGAACTGTCCATTCCACGTCACTGAGAGAGCCGCGGCCTAGTTTGACGTGTCTGGTGGGGTCAGCTCCCTGCGGGAGTCTTTCAGCCTCCACACGGGCTTTGATGCGCCTAATCTCTCGAACGTCGTCGGGAGTGCCGGATAGCGAACCTCGTTGATGAGGTCCATCATGTCGTTGAGGAGCTCCTCAGAGCCACAGGCGGGGCGTGCCCGCAATAATGCTTGGGCCTCCCAGAGAAGGGACCAGCGAGCATAATACGCACGATAGGAGTCCAGTGAGCGGGCGATAGCCCCATTCTTTCCTTCAGGCCTGAGATCAGTGTCTATCTCAAAAGGTAAGCGGTGATCTTCAGCAAGCTCCTTGATGCGCAGAACAATCCTTTCGGCTCGCTTCTGCGCCGCTTCACCCTCGCATGCTTTAGTTGCCCGATACGCATAGACAATATCTGCGTCGCTATCAAACCCCAGTTCTTCGCCGCCGAAACGCCCCAGTGCAATGATGGCAAATTCGGGGTTATCCTCTGCTTCACGTAAGGCAATGCCGAGATAGCCGCTGAGTGCAGCTGTCGTCACATCGCTGAGGCCTTGGCTGATCTGGCTAATATCCACGACAGAAAGAATGCCGCCGATCGCCAGGCGTAAAACTTCCCGTCGACGCATAGCCCGCACTGCTTTGCGGGCTGCGTCATCATCGTTGTGGTGACGGGCCAAAATGGCGAGAACTTCAGACTGCAACACATCAGATTCGGTAGGCAGAAGTTCTTCATCCCCGTCAAACCAGGCCGCAGATTCCGGGATAAGTTCCATCAAATCAGAGACATACTTGGACCCACTCAGCACTTTGGTGAGACGTTGCGCAGCACCTGCTGAGTCTCGAAGCATGCGCAGGAACCACGGTGACTCCCCCAACTGTTCGCTGAGGAGTCGGAAGGTCAGCAAACCATGATCAGGGTTTGCCCCTTCCGAGAACCACTGCAACATAACCGGGAGCAATGTTCTTTGTATCGCCGCACGGCGTGAGACACCTGTGGTGAGTGCAGCAATATGAATGAGAGCACCCTTGGGGTCACGGAAACCAATTGCAGCCAGGCGCGCCTGGGCTTGGTCATTGGTGAGCTGATGTGTCTCTTCTGGCAACTTTGCCACAGCAGCGAGCAGGGGGCGATAGAAAAGTCGCTCGTGGAGTTCCCGAACATCTAGCTTGGTCTGCTGCCAGTGACTGACCACCTCAGAAGCATTCGCCCACAATCCTGTTGCGCGGGCCAGAATTCGTTGACCGGCTTCATCGCGGGGCATAAGGTGAGTCCGCGAGAGATCACGCAACTGCATGCGGTGTTCCAGCAAACGTAAGAAACGATAATTTTCAGCAAAACGTTGCGCTTCATCGCGGCCAACATAGCCACCGTCAGAAAGCCGCTCTAATGATTCCAACGTGCCACGGGTGTGGACTGTGTCATCAACCAAGCCGTGTACGAGCTGCAACAACTGAACGGTGAATTCGATATCTCGCAGCCCGCCAGGGCCAAGCTTGATCTGGAATTCGACATCATCACCGGGAATATTTTCCGTGACGCGTTCACGCATGCGTTGGACTTGTTCCACAAAGTTCGCCCTACTGGCACTCGACCACACTTTGGGTGCGACACCTGCGACATAGCGCTCACCCAACTCACGTGATCCAGCAAGGGGGCGAGCTTTGAGCAGAGCTTGGAACTCCCAGTCTTTAGCCCAGCGGTCGTAGTAGGCCAAGTGAGAGTCCAGTGTGCGCACCAGCGCACCATCCTTACCCTCAGGCCGCAGATTGGCATCTACTTCCCAGAGGCCCGGCTCCTTGGACACTTCATAAATGGCCCGGCTGGTGTGTTGAGCAAGACGTGTGGCGATGGTCAATGCTTTGTCAGTAGAAAGTTGTTCTTCATCGCGCGACTGAGCAACAAAGATCACATCAACATCGCTGAGGTAGTTCAACTCTCTGGCCCCACATTTACCCATCCCAATGATGGCCAGATCAACCAGCGCTACATCTTCGCGACTGAAGTTTTCAGCTACCTCGGTGCGAGCAATAGCGAGACCAGCTTCGAGAGCACCCCCGGCTATATCCGAAAGAGCCCCGGTAACTGCCTCGATTTGTTCCATGGGCTCGGAGTGCGAAAGATCCCAGAGTGCAATGCGCAGGAGAAGTTCGCGGTAGTGAATACGCAGTGCATCTCGTGCACCATCACCCCCTGTTGCGGCAAATCTCTCAGCGTCACCGACGCTGGCACACAACGTCTTTCGGATCTCTTCTTGAGTGCCGGGGAGAGAAGGTGTCTGTAAAAAAATCTCGAGGGCATGCGGATGGCGCTCCAGGAATTCGGCTAACCCGCGTGAACCACCAAGAATCCGAAAGAGTCTGGTGGCTGTTTCCAGTTTTGCGACAAGGGTTGCAAGCTGTTTACGCGTTGACGCAGAGTGTTGGCTGAGTCGAATCAACCAGAACATCGCCCGGTCGGGATCAGCGCTGTGTTGAATCGCCTCTAACAGCAGCTCGGCATCCGCAGAAAGTTCGCCAGTGATCGCTTCTAGCTGCGCCATTGCCTCGCTGAGGTCGGTAAAACCGGCCT
Source organism: Actinomycetota bacterium (assembly GCA_041183925.1). Taxonomy (GTDB): domain Bacteria; phylum Actinomycetota; class Actinomycetes; order Actinomycetales; family Microbacteriaceae; genus Aurantimicrobium. Next base: position 2,394 of record JBEGKV010000063.1, on the reverse strand, counting down.
TAGCAAATTGGGTGCGCGACAGTGCCACGGCGATGCAGGGTGAGAACTAGAGCGTTTCGAGGTTGGAACGCAGCTCGTAGTTGGTGACCTGGTTACGGTAGTTAGCCCACTCTTCCTGCTTGTTGCGCAGGATGTAGTCGAAAGCTTTAGAGCCCAGAGTCTCTGCAACAAGCTCGGACTCTTCCATCAATGCGATGGCGTTGCTCAAGCTGGAGGGAAGGGGGCGATAACCCAGAGCCTTGCGCTCGACATCGGTGAGCTCCCAGACATTGTCTTCGGCCTCTGCAGGAAGTTCCATGCCTTCTTCAATACCCTTGAGTCCTGCTGCAAGCAGGACGGAGTAGGCGAGATAGGGGTTTGCCGCAGAGTCAATTGCACGATATTCGATACGTGCACTCTGTCCCTTACCGGGCTTGTAGACAGGTACGCGCACGAGTGCGGAGCGGTTATTGTGACCCCAGGTTGCAAAACTCGGTGCTTCTCCGCCACCCCAGAGTCGCGTGTAGGAGTTCACATACTGGTTGGTCACTGCAGTGATTTCTGGAGCGTAGTGCAACAGGCCCGCAATGAACTGGCGACCGATAGCAGAAAGCTGGTACTTCGAACCTGCTTCGTAGAACGCATTGTTGTCACCCTCGAAGAGAGACATGTGCGTGTGCATTCCGGAACCTGGGTGCTCTGCAAAAGGTTTGGGCATGAAGGTCGCGTACACGCCTTGCTCCATCGCAACTTCTTTGATGACCGTGCGGAACGTCATGATGTTGTCCGCGGTCGTCAGTGCGTCCGCGTACCGCAGGTCGATCTCGTTTTGACCGGGACCGGCTTCGTGGTGGCTGAATTCAACCGAGATACCAATGTCTTCCAGCATGCGAACTGAACGTCGGCGGAAGTCGTGAGCGGTTCCTCCCGGAACATTATCAAAGTAACCGGCAGTGTCGATCGGCTGTGCCCCACCGTTGGCCCAGTCGTTGTCCTTGAGGAGGTAGAACTCAATCTCAGGGTGGGTATAGAACGTAAAGCCACGCTCTGCCGCCTTCGCGAGGGTGCGCTTGAGCACGTTACGAGGATCTGCAATGGCAGGAACACCGTCGGGGGTATTAATGTCGCAGAACATGCGGGCAGTGGGGTCAATTTCACCACGCCAGGGCAGGATCTGGAAAGTGGAAGGATCCGGGTGGGCGAGCACATCTGCTTCAAAAGATCGGGTCAAGCCCTCAATGGCAGAACCGTCAATTCCCACGCCCTCAGCGAAAGCACCTTCGACCTCGGCAGGGGCGACGGCAACAGATTTCAGGGTGCCAACAACGTCGGTAAACCACAAACGCACAAACTTGACGCCGCGCTCTTCAATCGTGCGCAGCACGAAGTCCTGTTGCTTGTCCATGAGAACCCTTTCCTATCGCTACTAGGCTACTTGTTATGCCGATTCTTCGCTTGGCTCTGGCCCAGACAAACCCGCGTTTAGGGGATTTTTCGCGCAATTCTTCACAGATTGTTAATACAACGGTAGAGGCCTATGCCCAGGGGGCCGATCTGGTTGCCTTTGGTGAGATGAGTTTGACCGGATACCCCATCGAAGACTTAGCCACCAGACCTGAATTTCTTCTTCAGTGCCGCACCGCGTTGGAGAATGTGGCCCGTGAACTCGCTGCGCGTGGCGCAGGTCAGATCCCTGTCATTGTCGGATTCCCGCATGGACCGCTCGATCACCACACACTGAGCCAGTCTTCTCCCACGGCGATCGCTCACAACTCAGCTGCAGTTCTGCAGGACGGCCGTGTTATCGGCATTTATAACAAGCATCACCTGCCCAACTACTCGGTGTTTGACGAATACCGCATCTTCCGCCCCGGCATCGATGCCCTCGTGATTCACGTGGCAGGCGCAGATGTGGCACTCGCTATTTGTGAAGATATTTGGCGTGAAGGTGGCCCTGTTGCTGCTATCGCAGAGGTGAAGCCCAGTGCCCTGCTCGTGATAAATGGGTCGCCCTTTGAACGTGAAAAGGATGAGGTAAGACTGCCTCTCGTCCAGCGCAGAGCAGAGCAGATCAATGCCCCTGTTGCGTATCTCAACCTGGTAGGCGGCCAGGACGATCTTGTCTTTGATGGGGGAAGCTTTGTCGTGAGCCCTGCCGGCAAGGTTCTGGCACGTGCCCACCAGTTCGTGGAACAAACCTTGCTGGTAGACCTCACCGTGTCTGATTCGCACTCCCACGGCCGTCAAAGCGGCCCTGGCGTGGTCGTTGTGGAAGCTGGCGAAGGCCACCCTGGACGTTCAAACCGTCAGGCACTGACCGAGACCACGCCTGCTCCGCAACTGTCTATCAATGAACAGATTTGGGATGCACTGGTCCTCGGCATGCGGGACTATGTCGAGAAGAACGGTTTTAAG
>JBEGKV010000062.1:0-5255 GCA_041183925.1 Actinomycetota bacterium | reverse complement strand
GGCTGATTCGTGGTCAGTCCTCACTGATTACTACACCTCCCCAGGTGGTTCGAACGAAATAGTGCGCATCTTTCTTGCTCGGGATCTGCACAACACTCCGGTTCCTTTTGAGCGCAGCGAAGAAGAAGCCGACATGGAACTGCGGTGGGTCAGTCTGGACGACGCCCACGAAAGCGTACTCACCGGCAAAGTCAGTAACTCCATTTTCCAGATTGCGGTGCTCAACGCACATGCTTCCCGCTCTCGCGGGTGGGATACCTTGCTGCCCGGTGACGCTGCCTGGCCTATGCGTCAATGGCGGGATGCTTCCGGCAGCGGAGCTTCCTGGCAGGCTTAGGTAAGTTCTGATGAATCTGCAACGCAACCGTGACCAGTATCTGCGGTATGTCGGGATTGAGCGCGGACTCTCGCAGAACACCGTGGCCGCCTATACGCGAGATATTGATGCCTATCTCGCCTGGTTAGGTGAGCGTGACATCACCGTGGTGACAGCTATTTCCGTGCAGGATGTCAGCGCCTATGTCCAGTGGTTGGCTACTCGTGTGGACAGTCCACTAACCAGCTCTAGTCAGTCCCGCACGCTCAGTTCGATCAAGGGTTTTCATAAGTTCTTAGTCGAAGAAAATATTGTCGATAAAAATGTAACCGTGGATGTTAATCCGCCGAAACTTCCCAAGCGGCTGCCTAAAGCAATCAGTATTGAGCAGATGTCAGCATTGCTGGCGGCCACAGATGGTGAAGATGAAGTTCAGGTTCGCAACAAAGCTCTTCTTGAATTGCTCTATGCCACCGGTGCGCGTATTTCAGAGGCTGTTGGCTTGAATGTGGATGACGTGACGGTCAGTGACGGCATGATTCGTGTGCGGGGTAAGGGCGGCAAACAGCGCATCGTGCCCGTGGGCTCCTATGCTCAGGCCGCATTGGATGCCTATCTTGTGCGGGTGCGGCCGGTGTTTTCCTCACGGGGTAAATCCACCCCCGCCTTGTTCCTCGGGCCACGTGGTGCTCGGGTATCTCGGCAAATGGCGTGGCTCATCATTCGTGAAGCGGGGGAGAGAGCGCAACTTGATATTGAGCTCTCCCCACACACCTTCCGCCACTCCTTCGCGACCCATTTACTCGCCGGTGGCGCGGATGTTCGTGTGGTGCAAGAGCTTCTCGGCCACGCCTCCGTTTCGACCACGCAGATTTACACCCTGGTGACTGCAGACACGCTGCGTGAAACCTACGTCACGGCGCACCCCCGAGCACAGCATTCTGGCCCTATAACTAGCTAGAATGGGCTTCACTACCTGGTCAAGAATTTCTCTTCACTTCGTAGATTTTTTGCTCAATCTCACAGTGGGGACACTCGAGTGGTTACGTACAAAAACGGCGTGAAAGTCGGCCCAACTGGACGTCCCCTCAAGGATTTCCCCGTTCCAGCAGCTCTGACCTCACACGGCCCTGCTCGGATCATCTCGATGTCCAACCAAAAAGGTGGCGTGGGAAAAACCACCACCAGCATCAACCTGGCTGCGGCCCTGGCTGAATACGGCCGTAAAGTTCTTGCGGTGGACTTTGACCCCCAGGGTGCACTATCAGCTGGTCTGGGTATTCAAACCCATGATGTGCCCAACATTTACGACCTCATGCGCGGCTCGGTCAAAGACACCAAGGCTGCGATTCAACACTCCAAAGTTCCCAACCTGGATGTTATTCCCGCCAACATTGATCTCTCTGCGGCAGAAGTGCATCTGGTCAATGAAGTTGCTCGTGAACAGATTCTTGCTGGCGTTCTGCGTCAGGTAAAAAATGACTACGACGTCATCTTCATTGACTGCCAGCCCTCGCTGGGTTTACTCACGGTCAATGCCCTGACTGCAGCGCACGGCGTGATCATTCCTCTGGCAACTGAATTCTTTGCACTTCGTGGTGTTGCTCTGCTCATTGAGACGATCGACAAGGTCAAAGAACGCCTCAATCCTGCGATCGAACTCGATGCCATCGTTCCGACGATGTATGACCCTCGCACGCTGCACTCGCAGGAAGTGATGGAGCGTGTGGTGGAAACCTTCGGCGACAAGGTCACCGATACTGTCATTGGTCGCACCATCAAGTTCCCTGATGCGTCGGTTGCAGGAGTTCCCATTACTGAGTTTGCTCCTGAACACGCATCAGCGAAGGCATACCGCCAGCTCGCTCGTGAACTGATCGAACGCGGTGTCGTCGCTTAGCGAACCCACAACAGACGCTGTCGATACTCCTGAAGAGGTTGTCGACGGCGGTTTTCGTGTTGCTGTGGGCGAATTTGAGGGCCCTTTTGACCTTCTGTTGAGTCTGATCTCGAAGCATGAGCTCGACATCACGGAGATTTCCCTCAGCGTTGTCACCGATGAGTTCATTCAGTATTTGAAAACACTGGATCTTGACAAAGAACTCGACGCTGCCACAGAGTTCCTCGTCATTGCCGCCACCCTTCTGGACCTCAAAGTTGCAGGTTTATTACCCCAGGGTGAAGTGGTGGATGCCGAAGACGCTGCCTTGTTTGAGGCGCGAGACCTCCTCTTTGCTCGCCTGCTGCAATACCGCGCCTTCAAGGATGTTGCCCAGTGGTTTGCGGAGCACCTTGACGCCGAATCTACCCGCCATGCTCGGACTGTTCGTCTCGAAGATCGATTCCGCAAACAGGTTCCTGAATTGATCTGGAACACGAGCGTGGACGATTTCGCGGCGTTGGCCATGCTGGCCATGGCGCCGCGTGAGATTCCCGTCGTGGGTCTTGATCACCTGCACGCACCACTGGTGAGCATTCGTGAACAGGCAGCGCAGGTGGTGACCAAGCTGCGCTCAGGCAAACCCATAACCTTCCGTGAACTCGTTGCGGATGCCGCAGTTGCCGGCGTCATCGTGGCACGGTTCCTTGCTGTACTTGAGCTCTACCGTCACGCAGCTATTACTTTTGCCCAGGACGAACCCCTGGGAGATTTGACCATTGAGTGGACTGCCACGAACTGGTCTGATGACAATCTTGCCAACCTAGGGGCTGACTATGACCGATAACGCTGAGAACACCACCGTCGATGAGGTGATTGATACCACCGTGGCAGAACACGCGCCCGTGGTGGACGTGGAACGAGCCATCGAAGCTATTTTGATGATCGCAGACGAGCCCCAGTCCATGGTGTCCATCGCGACCGCTATGAGTGTTCCCGTCAAGGCCGTTAAAGCAGCCATTGAGAACCTTGTCAATGATTACAACGGGGCACAAGGGGGAGTGGAGCGTGGTTTTGAATTGCGAGAAGTCGGCGGGGGATGGCGTATCTATGTTCGCGAGACCTACGACCATGTTGTTGCTGACTTTGTCCTGACTCAGAACCCCACCAAGCTCTCGCAGGCCGCCCTGGAAACTCTCGCCGTGATTGCTTACAAGCAGCCCATTAGTCGTGGTCAAATCGCACAAATCAGAGCCGTGAACGTCGATTCTGTGGTGCGCACACTGCTCAGCCGCGGGCTCATTACTGAAGTTTCTAGTGATGCAGAGACCGGGGCCATCCTTTACGGAACCAGTGATCTTCTGCTGCAGCAGTTGGGTATCAACACGCTTGATGAGCTCCCACTGATTTCGCCCCTGCTCTCGGACGGACAGGAGGGCTTTGATGTCGACGCTTCGTAGTGGTGATCCACTTCCAGACGGTGTCAAGAACGCAGACCGCCCTCCCGTTGAAGAGTGGGATGCGGCTGCGGCTCCTGAAGGAATACGTATTCAAAAGGTGATGGCCGCCGCAGGTGTGGCCTCACGCCGTGTTGCCGAAAACATGATTGCTGCCGGACGTGTGGCTGTCAATGGTCAACAGGTAACCGAACCTGGTCTTCGGGTAGACCCCGAAGTCGATGAGGTCACCGTTGACGGTGTCCCCGTCCAGGTGGATACCTCCAAGCGCTACATCATTTTGAATAAGCCTGTCGGCGTGGTGAGTTCGATGGCTGATGACCGCGGACGGCCAGATCTCTCGGATTTCACCAGAGACTACGAAGAACGTTTGTTCTATGTGGGGCGCTTGGACCAAGACACGAGTGGCCTACTCATCCTCACCAATGATGGAGACCTCGCACATGTGCTGGCACACCCCTCATTTGGAGTCACGAAAACATACATTGCCAAGGTGCGGGGGAAAGTTACCCCACAGACCTTGTCGAAACTCACCACTGGTTTTGACCTGAGTGACGGATTCATTCAGGCAGACAAGGCCCGTCTCCTTTCAGCCTCTACCAACGGAGACTTCTGCCTTGTAGAGATCACCCTGCACTCGGGGCGCAACCGCATCGTGCGTCGGATGCTCAAAGAAGTCGGTCACCCCGTGATTGAACTTGTTCGCCGCGCATTTGGCCCGCTTCACCTCGGCACACTTCCTGTCGGTCACATGCGGGACCTCACTAAAATCGAACTCGGTGAAGTGCTCAAGCTTTCCCGCTCCAACACTCAAGACCTTCCGGACTACATCGAGCAGGACAATGACGATAACGAGGGAGAAGACTAATGTCTGACACTCACTCTGTTCGACTCACTTCACAGGTGCGCATCGTGGGCACTGGTCTCTTAGGGGCAAGTATTGGCCTCGCCCTGCGCTCGCAGGGTGTCGATGTCGTGTTGGCGGACTCCTCGCCCAGTTCTGTGCGGCTAGCCGCTGATCTGGGCGCTGGTCGTCCGGCTGAGAAATCTGATGCACCTCAGATCATTGTTGTCTGTGTCCCTCCTGATGTCACTGCCGATGTCATTGAGGCAGAATTGACCGCTTACCCTGACTGTCGTCACCGATGTCGCCAGCGTGAAACTTGCTCCTTTGAATCAACTGCGCGAACGTGGTGTGAATATCACCCACTACATTGGCAGTCACCCTCTGGCTGGACGCGAGCGTGGGGGAGCTATTAACGCCCGCGGCGATCTGTTCATTGGGCGCCCCTGGGTTGTGTGCCGGGATGAGGACACTCCAGCCTGGGCTCTGGCGCTTGTAGAAGACTTGGCGCTTGATCTGGGTGCAGTGCCGATTGAAATGACCCCAGAGGCTCATGACGAGGCTGTGGGGCTTGTTTCTCACGTTCCCCAGATTGTGTCGAGCCTGATGGCCAAGCAGCTAGAAGGTGCCACAGATGACGCTGTTCGTCTGGCTGGACAGGGTGTACGCGATGTGACACGTATTGCTGCAAGTTCACCAGAGCTCTGGATTCAGATTCTGGGTGCGAATAAGGACTCCATCGTAGGAGTGCTTGAAAAC
>JBEGKV010000061.1:0-5275 GCA_041183925.1 Actinomycetota bacterium | reverse complement strand
TCAATGGTCACGGTTACACCACCAGGGATGTCAATAGGAAGACGACCAATACGTGACATTCTCGGTTACCACACGTAGGCGAGGACTTCCCCACCTACGCCCTTCTTCTCAGCCTGACGGTCAGTAAGCAGACCGCTAGAGGTGGACAGAATGGCGATACCGAGGCCACCGAGGACCTTGGGGATTTCAGTCGACTTTGCGTACACGCGAAGACCAGGCTTCGAGACGCGCTTGATGCCGACGATGGACGCGTGACGGTCCGCGCTGTACTTGAGGTTCAGCGTGAGGGTCTTGCCGACGCGTGCGTCTGCAATTTCCCAGCTCGCGATGTAACCCTCAGACTTGAGGATTTCAGCAATACCCGTCTTGAGCTTGCTGTTCGGCATGGACACGGTGTCGTGGTGTGCCGAGTTCGCGTTGCGCAGTCTGGTCAGCATGTCTGCGACCGGATCTGTCATTGTCATATGTTTATCCTTTTTTCACCAGGTTTCGCCGCCCGTTACACGAGTGGCGACCTGTGGTGCTTAGTTGGTAGAGGTGTCTACCGACTTGAATGGGAAGCCCAGTGCCTTGAGCAATGCGCGACCCTGTACGTCGTTCTTGGCAGTCGTCACAACAGTGATGTCCATACCGCGAGGACGGTCGATCTTGTCCTGGTTGATCTCGTGGAACATTGTCTGCTCGGTGAGACCAAAGGTGTAGTTGCCGTTTCCGTCGAACTGGCGGTCAGAAAGACCACGGAAGTCGCGGATACGAGGAAGAGCCAGTGCCAAGAGGCGGTCCAGGAATTCCCACATGCGGTCGCCACGGAGCGTGACGTGTGCACCAATGGGCTGACCTTCGCGCAGCTTGAACTGTGCAATGGACTTGCGAGCCTTGGTAACCGAAGGCTTCTGGCCAGTGATAGCGGTCAGATCAGCGACAGCGAAGTCGATGAGCTTGCCATCCTTGGCTGCTTCACCAACACCCATGTTCACCACGATCTTGGTGAGGGCTGGGATCTCGTGAACGTTCTTCAGACCGAGTTCAGTGGCGAGTGCCTGCTGAATCTCTGCCTTGTACTTAGCCTTGAGACGTGGCTGGATTTTGCCAGCTACTGCGGTGTTGGTCATTACAGGTCCTTACCTGACTTCTTGGCGTAACGAACGCGAACCGTCTTGGTTGCGCCGTTCTTGGTAACCGTCTCGGTGCGGAATCCCACGCGAGTGGGCTTCTTGGTCGAGGGGTCAACAATGGCCACGTTTGAAATGTGGATCGGAGCCTCAACGGTCTCGATACCACCGGTCTTGGTGCCACGTTCGGTCTGGCCGACGCGGCTGTGCTTGGTCACGTAGTTGACACCCTCAACGATGACGCGGTTGCGCTCGGTGAGAACCTCAATTACCTTGCCCTGCTTGCCACGGTCTCCGCCGCGAGCCTGGGTGCGACCAGTGATGACCTGAACCAGGTCACCCTTCTTGATGTTCGCCATGACTAGATAACCTCCGGTGCCAATGAAACGATCTTCATGAACTTCTTGTCGCGAAGCTCGCGACCGACTGGTCCGAAGATACGAGTACCGCGTGGCTCGCCATCCGTCTTGAGGATGACAGCTGCGTTCTCGTCGAACTTGATGTAGGAACCGTCGGGACGACGGGTCGACTTGACGGTACGAACGATGACTGCCTTGACGACGTCACCCTTCTTCACGTTTCCGCCGGGGATAGCGTCCTTGACGGTTGCCACGATGACGTCACCGAGACCGGCGTAACGACGACCGGAACCACCGAGAACGCGAATCGTGAGCAGCTCCTTGGCACCGGTGTTATCGGCAACCTTGACGCGTGATTCTTGCTGAAGCACTTCTAACTCCTTTTACGAAGTAGGCCGAGGGCCTACTTAGCCTTCTCGACGATTTCGACCAGGCGCCAGCGCTTGGAGGCGCTGAGCGGACGGGTCTCGTTGATGATGACGAGGTCACCGATACCGGCGGTGTTGAGCTCATCGTGAGCCTTCACCTTGGAGGTACGACGGATAACCTTGCCGTAGAGAGGGTGCTTGACGCGGTCTTCAACCTCAACAACGATGGTCTTGTCCATCTTGTCGCTGGTGACGTACCCACGACGAACCTTGCGGTAACCGCGAACGATTGCCTCAGTCTCTTCGGCCTTCTTAGCCTTTGCGGTAGCCATTATTCGGTCTCCTCCGCGGTCTCGGCCTTGACGGCCTTGGTCTTCTTCTCAGCCTTTGCTGGAGCAGGAGCTGCAGCAGGCGTTGCACGAATACCGAGCTCGCGCTCACGGATAACCGTGTAGATGCGTGCGATATCGCGCTTGACAGCACGAAGGCGTCCGTGGCTCTCGAGCTGACCGGTAGCCGACTGGAAGCGCAGGTTGAACAGCTCTTCCTTCGCCTTACGGAGCTCTTCTACGAGACGCTCGTTGTCAAAGGTGTCCAGCTCGCTGGAACCGAGTTCTTTGGATCCGATAGCCATTATGCGTCTCCCTCCTCGCGCTTGATGATGCGTGCCTTGAGGGGCAGCTTGTGGATTGCACGAGTCATTGCTTCACGAGCAATGGTCTCGTTCACACCGCTGAGCTCAAAGAGAACGCGGCCTGGCTTGACGTTAGCTACCCACCACTCTGGTGAACCCTTACCGGAACCCATGCGGGTTTCAGCTGGCTTCTTGGTCAGAGGACGGTCAGGGTAGATGTTGATCCAAACCTTTCCACCACGCTTGATGTGACGGGTCATCGCGATACGAGCGGACTCGATCTGACGGTTGGTCACATACGCGGGGGTCAGAGCCTGGATACCGAACTCACCGAAAGACACCTTGGTACCACCAGTTGCCTGGCCAGAACGGCCGGGGTGGTGCTGCTTACGGTGCTTTACTCGACGTGGAATCAACATGGTTATGCCTCAACTCCTGCTGCAACCGGAGCCTTCTCGCCCTGTGGGGCGCGACGGGGACGGTCACTACGCTCGGGACGGACACTCTTCTGGTTAGCCTGCTCGCGAGCAAGTTCCTTGTTAGTGATGTCGCCCTTGTAAATCCATACCTTCACACCAATACGGCCGAAGGTGGTCTTGGCCTCGTAGAAGCCGTAGTCGATGTTCGCGCGCAGGGTGTGCAGTGGCACACGACCTTCACGGTAGAACTCGGAGCGGCTCATTTCAGCGCCACCCAAACGACCGGACACCTGGATACGAATACCCTTGGCGCCAGCGCGCTGAGCGCCCTGAAGGCCCTTACGCATTGCGCGACGGAAAGCCACACGACCTGCAAGCTGCTCAGCAATACCCTGAGCAACCAGCTGAGCTTCAGCCTCGGGGTTCTTCACCTCGAGGATGTTGAGCTGGATCTGCTTACCGGTGAGCTTTTCGAGGTCAGCGCGGATGCGCTCAGCCTCGGCGCCACGGCGACCGATCACAATGCCGGGACGGGCAGTGTGAATGTCTACGCGGACGCGGTCACGGGTGCGCTCGATCTCGATGCGTGCAACACCTGCACGGTCGAGGGTCTCGCTCAGCATGCGACGGATCTTGACATCCTCAGTCACGAAGTCTGAGTAACGCTGACCCTTCTTCGTGCTGTCGGAGAACCAACGCGACACGTGGTCAGTGGTGATTCCCAGACGGAAGCCGTAGGGGTTTACTTTCTGGCCCATTACTTGGCCTCCTTCTTCGCAGCCTTGCCAGCAACCTCGAGTTCATCGGGGGTAGCAAGTACGACAGTGATGTGGCTGGTGCGCTTCAGAATCTTGAATGCGCGACCCTGTGCACGGGGACGGAAACGCTTGAGGGTTGCTCCCTCGTCGACAAATGCCTCCGAGATGAACAGGTCCTGCTCGTCCAGGAATGCGTTTGCAGCATCTGCCTTGACACGAGCGTTAGCGATTGCCGAAGCAACAAGCTTGTACACGGGCTCGGAAGCGGTCTGAGGTGCGAACTTCAGAATCGCGAGAGCTTCATGAGCCTGCTTTCCACGGATGAGGTTGACAACGCGTCGAGCCTTCATAGGGGTAACGCGGATGTGACGCACGCGTGCGACTGACTCCACCATTTCTATTCCTCCTATCGTCACCGCGGTTAGCGGCGACGGCCCTTCTTGTCGTCCTTCACGTGACCGCGGAAGGTACGAGTTGGTGCAAATTCACCAAGCTTGTGACCGACCATGGTTTCGGTAACGAACACAGGAATGTGCTTGCGACCGTCGTGAACTGCAATCGTGTGACCGAGCATCGCGGGGATGATCATCGATCGACGCGACCAGGTCTTGATTACGTTCTTTGTGTTGGCCTCGTTCTGGCGAACAACCTTGCGGAGCAGGTGTTCGTCAACGAAGGGGCCCTTCTTAAGACTGCGTGGCATCTTCTTAAACTCCTACTAGCGCTTCTTGCCGACGGTACGACGGCGAACGATGAGCTTGTCGCTTTCCTGGTTAGGACGGCGTGTACGGCCTTCCTTCTTACCCCAGGGGCTGACAGGGTGACGACCACCGGAGGTCTTACCCTCACCACCACCGTGTGGGTGGTCGACTGGGTTCATAGCAACACCACGAACGGTTGGGCGGACGCCCTTCCAGCGCATGCGGCCAGCCTTACCCCAGTTGATGTTCGACTGCTCGGCGTTACCGACTTCACCAATGGTGGCGCGGCAACGAGCATCAACGTTGCGGATTTCTCCCGAAGGCAGACGAAGCTGCGCGTAGGGGCCGTCCTTCGCAACGAGACGAACAGATGCACCTGCGGAACGTGCCATCTTTGCTCCGCCACCGGGCTTGAGCTCGATCGCGTGGATGACGGTACCGGTGGGGATGTTCTTCAAAGGCAGGTTCAAAGGCAGGTTGTTACCTGGCTTGATGTCGGCGCTTGCGCCCGACTCAACGAAGTCACCCTGGTTCAGCTTGTTGGGAGCCAAGATGTAGCGCTTGGTTCCGTCCAAGAAGTGAAGCAGTGCAATACGTGCGGTGCGGTTGGGGTCGTACTCGATGTGAGCGACCTTAGCCAGTACGCCGTCCTTGTCGTTACGACGGAAGTCGATGACACGGTACTGGCGCTTGTGGCCACCACCGATGTGACGGGTAGTGATACGACCCTGGTTGTTGCGGCCACCGGTCTTGGACAGGGGGCGGAGCAACGACTTTTCAGGAGTCGAGCGAGTGATTTCAGCGAAGTCCGCAACGCTCGAGCCGCGACGGCCCGGGGTTGTGGGCTTGTACTTACGAATAGCCATGATGAGTCCTCTTTATCCGTTCCGCTTAGCCAACGGCCGTAAAGATGTCGATGGAACC
>JBEGKV010000060.1:0-5196 GCA_041183925.1 Actinomycetota bacterium | reverse complement strand
CGCCACCGATATGACCATCCAGGCTGATCACGCCCTCGTGGGCGGTCAGCCACAGGCCCAGACCGTGTGGATGAGCCATGGCGACCAGGTTGCCACCGCCCCTGCCGGTTTCACCGTGGTTGCCTCCACCGAGGCCACCCCTGTAGCTGCTTTTGCCAATGACGAGCGCCACCTCTACGGAGTGCAGTGGCACCCCGAAGTTAAGCACTCCGAGTGCGGTCAGGACCTGCTCGAAAACTTCCTGCACAAGTGCGCGGGGCTCCCTGCGGACTGGAACAGCGAAAGCGTGATCCGGTGGTGTGGACTCTGCCGTGGCAGCAGCCATCGTGCACAAGGCCGTTGGCGACCAGTTGGTGTGTGTCTTTGTCGACCACGGGCTTCTGCGTCAGGACGAACGCCGCCAGGTCGAAGAAGACTACGTCAAGGCCACGGGCATTCGCTTGGTCACGGTCGACGTGCGCGAGCAGTTCTTGAACGCCCTGGCTGGCGTGAGTGACCCTGAGACCAAGCGCAAGATTATTGGCCGGGAATTCATTCGCACCTTTGAGCAGGCAGAACGCGACCTCATGGCCGAAGCCGCCGCTGATGGAGAACCCATCAAGTTCTTGGTGCAGGGAACCCTTTACCCCGACGTCGTCGAATCTGGCGGCGGCAGTGGCACGGCCAACATCAAGAGCCACCACAACGTGGGTGGACTTCCTGAAGACCTCCAGTTCGAGCTTGTCGAGCCTTTACGTGCCCTCTTCAAGGACGAAGTCCGCGCCATTGGCCGCGAACTTGGTCTGCCCCACGAAATCGTGGGACGCCAACCTTTCCCTGGACCCGGCCTAGGTATTCGTATCGTGGGAGAAATCACTCAGGAACGCCTAGACCTGCTCCGCGAAGCAGATGCCATCGTGCGTCACGAGCTCACCGCAGCAGGCCTGGACGACGAGATCTGGCAGTGCCCCGTGGTTCTGCTCGCAGACGTCCGCTCCGTCGGTGTCATGGGCGATGGACGCACCTACGGTCACCCCATCGTGTTGCGACCCGTGTCCTCCGAGGACGCCATGACCGCCGACTGGACGCGTCTGCCCTATGACCTCCTGGCCAAGATCTCTAACCGCATTACTAATGAGGTCGCTGGCGTGAACCGCGTCGTGCTGGATGTCACCAGTAAGCCACCCGGAACGATTGAGTGGGAGTAATCCTCCCCGCACACTGCCCAGGCCACGCATGGCCTGGGCAGTTTTGTTTCCCCCACCTACAGGGTGGTTCTCTATGGTTCTCTGTGCTCTCACTCAGGGGTTAAACGACCTCACCCCCGGGCCTAAGCCCGGGGGTGAGGTGTTGTAGATCAACTACTGTTTAGGACTTACCCTCAACAGCGGATGCCCATACTGGGATGTTCTTGGCGTCGTACTTGTAGATACCAATGAACGCAGAGGATGGGTCATTCTTAGCGTTGAAAGGACCAACCGAAGATGGGCCTTGGTACTGAATGTCCTTGCCGTCCTTGAGCAACTTGGTGCAGTCAGCGAAGGTGGAGCACTTGGTTCCACCGTTTGCGCCGGATACTGCAGCCAGGTTCTCCTGAATGGTTACGGGGCTGTTGTCGCCACCCTTTGCTGCAGCAAGTGCAGCAAGCATGGTTGCGTCGTAAGACTCAGCAGCGTAAGAGAAGTCAGTCAACTCTTCGCCCTGTACATCTGCCCAGTAGGTGCCCAGGAGGCCCTTGAGTTCCTCAGAAGGAGCTGCACCAGGAATGGTTCCCTGTGCGCCTTCAAGGGTGCCTGCTTCAAAGTCCTTCTCGAAAGAAGCGGTGTTTCCGTCTGTGAAGTAGGTGTTGGCCATGGTCCAGCCCTGAGCTACGAGCTCAGGAACAATTGCCTTGGTCTCATCGAAAGCAACAACAACGATGGCGTCTGGGCTAGTAGCCAGTGCCTGAGTTACTTCAGAGGAGAAGGTGGTCTGACCGGGAGGGAATTCCTGACCCTTGCCCATGCCACCGTAAACAACGGTTCCACCTGCGGACTCAATCGAAGCCTGGGTCGAGTCACGAAGACCGGTGCCGTAGGAGTCGTTGAATACGATGAATGCAACCTTGGAGTTACCGTCACCGGTGATGAGCTGGCCAAGAGCCGAACCCTGAACGGTGTCTGGTGGTGCGGTACGGAAGTACCAAGGGGTGTAGCCCGAGAGAGCGGCTGAGGTGTTAGCAGGAGAGATCTCAACAACCTTTGCAGCTGCGAAGGAGTCAACAACGTTGAGCGAAACGCTCGACGAAGCTGCACCAATAACAACAGAAACCTTCTGCTTGATCAGGTCTTCTGCGGAAGCAGTGGAGATAGACATGTCGCTGGAGTCACCGGAGTCGGTGCTGTAGAGGCAAGCCTTCTGGCCGTTGACGCCGCCTGCTTCGTTGATGTCAGCGATAGCAAGGCCAACACCAGCAATTTCGGGGGGGCCGAGGAACGCGAGCGAACCAGTGATAGGAAGCAAGGTTCCTACCTTGAAGGTGTCAGCGCTGGTGGTTCCGGACGCACACTCTGCCGAAGCATAGGTCTTGTCTTTTGCGCCAGAATCGGATGCTCCGCCGCTTGCACAACCAGCCAGCACGAGTGCTGACGTTGCTGCAAGAGCAAGACCACCGAGCGCACGAGTGCGGAGAGAAAGTTCTCGCATGGTACTCCTTGGTGAATTAAGGTGATCAGAGCACGAGTAAACGCGCTCTGTTGTAGTTCCAAACTATTAGCTTGTTGTTTCCCGCGACAACATTTCCCGGTTACAACTGAGTAACAAAACGAGTGAAATCGAAACAGAGCGCAACAAAACAACGGAATTCGTTGTCATTTGGTGCAAAAACTACGGAATTGCGTGTGAGCTACTTCTTGCCGAAGTAGGTGACACCGGTCTTTGCGTCGTAGTTCATCTGGCCAGCGATACCGACATAGTCAATAGAAGGCTTCTTCACCAGGACGTCCAAGCACATGCCGTAGCTGGTGCAGGTAATGCCACCGTGTGAGGAGACAGAGACGAGGCCCTGCACGACCGAAGCGCCGCCGTCATCCTTGGCCACCGTGGCGGCCAGGGCAGAAGCAATCGTGGAGTCATACGCTTCTGCGCCGTAACCCACCTCGGTGAGGCTCGGGTCTGAAGACTGGAGGCGGGCAACGAAGGCGTCATCGGGCTTGAGAACCGTGACGGTTCCTTCCTTCGTCGCGTTCTTGCCGGTGGCGATCGAAATGATTGCCACGTTGCTCTCGTTCTTGGTCACGAGATCCTGAAGGGTCTTGGTAACGGTCTTGGAGTCGGGAGCAATGATGACATCGACGCCGCGGGAGAGCAGGTCGTTAAAGCTTGCTTCGGTGATCGCGGCGTCGCCGTCACCTGCGTTGCGGTGGAGAACCTCTACAGGAACCTTGTTGTAGCCACCCGCGTCGTTGATCTCGCGCACAGCGAGCTCAACACCGGCAGCCTGAGAGTTACCGAAGGCAGCCATGTCGCCGGTCGTGGGGGTCAAGTCACCGATGCGGAGAATGCCATCACCGGACGCGGCCACAGGAGTGGGGGTTGCCGTGGGCGTGGGTGCAGCTTCTCCCGAGCACGCGGTGAGGCCGACAACGGCGAGACCAGTGACGAGGATGACTGCTGCTTTATTGAAACGCACGATGACCCATTTCTGTGTGGAAAGTTCTTCTCCACAGTACCGAGGACTCCGCCGAGAACCGGGGATGGCACGCGCGCTTGCCGAGGTCTACTCGATGGCAAGTTCCTCGGCAGCGCGTGCAATCCGGTTGGCGTTGCCTGCGCGGAACATATCGATGGTGAGCACAAACAGCGCAATCCAGATAATGACGAACCCCACCCACCGCGTGGTGGGCATAGGCTCATGCAGAACAAACACGGCAAGAAGGAACGAGAACAGCGGTGTGGAGTACTGAATCAAACCGATTGCCGTCAAGGGAAGTCTCCGTGTTCCCGCGCCAAACAAAATCAGCGGCACGGCGGTCACTATTCCCGAGCTCATCAGCAGCAGCATGTGGCCGGTGCCATAGCCAATGAAGGTTAGGCCCACCAGATTAGAAACAATAACCAGCTGGGTAATCGCCACGGGAGTCATCCACATGGTCTCCACCGTGAGGCTAGTGATTGCATCGACGTTCTTGCCAATGCGCTTCTTGAGTAGTCCGTAGAAACCGAAAGAGATGGCCAGGGTCAGGGAGATCCACGGAATAGTTCCGTAACTGACTGTCAACACGATGACCGCAATAAAACTGATTCCGACGGCGACCCACTGCAGGGGACGTAAGCGCTCACGAAGCACCAGCACACCCAACACCACCGTGACGATGGGGTTGATGAAGTAGCCCAGTGAAGATTCCACAATCTGGTTGTTGAGAACCGCCAGGATAAACACCTGCCAGTTGATGTAAATCAGGACGGAGGCAACGCCCAGCAGGAGCATTGTGCGGCGCTGCTTCAGAATGGCAAAAAGCTTTTTCCAGTTCTTGGTGAAGGCGATAAGAATGGCGCAGAACACAAGAGAGAACAGGATGCGGTAGCCCACCACTTCGAATGGCGTAGCCGGTTCGAGGGTGAGGAAGTACAGCGGGAATACGCCCCACAGCCCGTAGGCACCAATGGCATAGAGCAGGCCCGAGCGAGATAACTTGGCAGGGACTTTGGAAGCGCCTGCGGAAGTCATTATTTGAGACTACTCCTCAGCTAATCCAAGTTAAACAACTGTGGGCCCCGGATTATCCGGGGCCCACAGTGAAGTGTTCTTTATTTAGCGAACAACGATCGCAAGAACGTCACGAGCAGAGAGCACGAGGAACTCTTCTCCTGCGTACTTGACCTCGGTTCCGCCGTACTTCGAGTAGATGACCTTGTCACCTTCTGCGATGTCCAGGGGAACGCGGTTGCCGTTGTCGTCAATGCGGCCGGGGCCTACTGCGACAACGATGCCCTCCTGGGGCTTTTCCTTGGCAGTGTCAGGAATGACGAGACCGGAAGCAGTGGTCTGCTCGGCTTCAACCTGCTTGATAACGATGCGATCTTCGAGCGGCTTAATGGCGACCGACACGGTTGACCTCTTTCTTGAGCTAAGTAGGTGAGTTAGCACCCGAACCTGTCGAGTGCTAACTCAGAGTCTACGGCGTGAACTAGCACTCGCGCAATGTGAGTGCCAGCTACAGAGCTTGGTAGGTTTGC
>JBEGKV010000059.1:0-6420 GCA_041183925.1 Actinomycetota bacterium | reverse complement strand
CTCTTCGGCCGTGTCTGTGTTTTTACTGCCCGTCTTTGCAAGAAATGTCAACAGCTTGTGTGTTGATCACACAATGTTCACGCATGGAGTCCATGTTTCCGACGAGTGGTTCTGTGGCGGAAACAACTATTGGTTCGGCGAAGCAGGCCATGCCTCTGCTGGCTGTGCCACTGAGACAAGCACGGCGAACAGGGTCGCACTAGGGGAGGGGGGGGCAGGCTCCAGGTCCCTTGGGTGTTCACTGCTGATGGGTGAAACTCTCATTCGCTGGGCTGACAACAAGACACTAGTTCACGAGGTTTTTCACAAACTTCCTGGCACCGACTGGTTAAGTATTTGGAATTTCATGATTCGGATCGCGAGACAATTGCGAATGGCCAACTCCGAATCTGGTGCTTGCATTCATACCACGCCTCCTTCACAGTTGCAGGGTGGTTCAGGGCTCAGAGGTGAGGCCAGCCTGATGGCTAGCAGCATCTTGTGTCTGAATAGTACGTTTCAGACCGCACGACACGAGCCCGTTGTCAACATCGATTTTAATTCTCGCTTTCATACCGTGATTTTGCCACCGGGGTATGACAGATTAGGACACGAAGGCGAGGCTAAGCTAAGAGATAACAGCGTTTTGTTTCGGAATTCAACTATTCGGATCGCGGGGCAAGTGCGCATCGCCGACGCCGAATTTGATACTTGCATTAATACCATGCCTCCTTCACAGTGGCGAGATGGCTCAGGATGCAAGGGCGCGGCCAGCCTGATCACTAGCAGCGTCTTTTGTCGGCATCTCACGTTGCAGATTGTGGGGCAGGAACCTGTCGTCAACATCGAATCTGATCCTCGCTCTCATACCACGGACCATCCATCGTGGTATGATAGCCTAGGGCAAGTGTCACGGGTTTTACCATTGGACATGGTGCTCCCAGCACGATGCGGGCTGTACACCAGAACACTAAGGTTCCATGTTGAGTTGGCGGACGTGGAGCACGTGTTACGGGCACGCTGTCTCGTGTTGATGAATTATGCCTTGATGCGGACAACGGGGTCCTGTGCAAGTAAGGTCAACGGGTGGCCAGTTGGCTCTGTACCGCCCGAGCATTCTCACACACCGATGCGCAACATTGAGACCGGCGGCGAAGAGCAGTGGGAGTCTCAGACAGGGAGCGGGGGTTTGGCGAGAATGTGGCCGACTGACCTCGATGTGGATAGCAACGGGCGGATAACACAAAAGGTGCCTCCTGCTGTGCTCGTGTTTGTACTGCTTTCCATGAAACGGGTCAGTGGGCGAGACATCGATCATGCTCAGGGTGTGTTCCTTGCCGTGTTCTCGGAGTTGCTGGTCAGGAGAGCGCTATACATAGCGCAATCGAACACGGTGCTTCCGACATCGAGCGAGCGATTGGCTGGAATGCGGTTGATCGATGTCAGGTTGGAGAACAATAGGCATGTGGCACAGGACGTGTCTCATGCTAGGCTTGTGCTTTTACTACTTTTCACGTGGAGCGTCAACGGGTGGCGCATCGCTCTTTTACAGGGCATGTTCCTGATCATATTCCTGGATTTGCTGATGCGGCGATTGCTCGGTGTTTCAGTACACAGAGAGGGGTCTGGCCTGACAGCTGACTATGTCTTATCTCTAATCCTCACGGATCAGTACATCGTGCTTCTAGTTTCCACGGCTCAGTCGACGGGTCAGGATTGTGCCGCCGACACCGGATCAGCTTTGTACGAGCGTGGCGTCTCTTCTTCGCCTCTTGTTGTGTTTATACATCTGCCAACATTTGTCATGAAGGATGCCAGTAGAGCGTGCGTCAACTACTCGATGATCGCGCATGTGGGTTGTGGTGTTGATGATAGACTCGGCAGAAGGCACAGCTATTGGCTTGAGCCGATGGGCCGTGCCACTGCTGGAGGCACCGCTGAGATGAGCACAGCAAGCGAGGTCAAACTAGGGGAGGGGGAAACAGGCTTGAGGCCCCTCGAGTTTAAATTGCTTTCAGGTAAAACTATCATCCTTTTGGTTGACAACCAGACACGAGTACATGACGTACTTCACAAACTGCCGGGCGCCGAGTGGCTAAGTCTTGATGGTCGACAGGTCCCCCCTGATTCGTTGGTATCAGACATTTCTGGTGACTCCACGCTCACGGTACGCACGAGACTTCGTGGGGGGGGACGAATCTCCCTGGCTGACGAAGCGGAATCCATGACTTGCGACGAACGACGTTTATTTGGATTTGCATGCGACTCTACATGTAGTGACGCAAGCTGCATCAACAAGATCCCTGAGGCAATATGGAGTGATGAAAAGCAAGCATTCTGCTTCCCCAACAGCAAGGTGCAGGTAGTGAGAGGGGACCCACTGGACAAGTCCAATAAGGGACTGCTAGTCACACACTCGATCAATGAGGGAGAAATAGTAGCTGTTTTTGGCAACACCACCGCCATCGGCTATGACAGCCCGGCCGGGGGTGCCTTTAACCGAATTCGCAATGCTCTCTTAAGTGCGTCGATTCCCCAGCGTCAGCTGCAATACTCTGTACTAGGGCGGGTTGAGAATAAGGACAATAAGAGCGAACAGGTCTGGATAATCCCAAGAGCAGACGCTGATCTGGCATGGAAGCAACTGAGACACATGTCAAGGAAGGGCAAAGGCGAACAGAGTCTGGAAAAGCTTCTGCACTCGCAAGGTCCTCCAGGAAAGGGGCACCTAGCCAACCATGTGTGTTGCAAGCGGCACAGTAATCTGAACATCGAAGTGGTACAAATTAAATATTCAGCGACTACAGAAGGGCCGGCTGCTCTTATACCGGTTGCGATCCTCAGAGCGGGTCGACAGATTGCAGCAGGGGAACTAGGCTGCACGTCGTACCAAGCGAACATCAACACGTGGAGTCAAATCTTTCGATGTGGCTGTTGCCAGTGCCAAGGGCAATGCCCACAGGCGTCGGGCCTTGCTGGGGCGATGTCCCCTCCCGAAGTTTGGGAGGGTTATGACCTCTTTCTCAGCACGGAGCCCCTCCGAGCGGGAGTGGAAGACGATCATCAGCCCTACCGTTTGAACATTCCAAAGGAATGGGGCGATGTCGACGTGGAGCCATCTAGCCTTCGACGACTCACAGTCCGTCGCCCGATTACTGCAAGGGAGGAGCGATTAGCATACCTGGACGACGAACTAATGAACCTGTTAGCATCGTGGGGTGCCGACGGCAGACCTTTCAAATTACCGACACAAGGACGGGCTCGAGTGATGTCAACCTTCCTATGGAAGAGACTCGACAATGGAACCTATGACCTCTCGGGCTTCACGGATGATTATTCCTCAAGGATTCCCATACCCCTCCTCTCGCATGTCTTCATTCCAATACACCACCCGCTGCACTGGTGTCTCTGTCATATCAATATTGCAGGCAAGTCGATGACCTACATGGATCCCTCTGGAGTGGAGGGGCCTGGAAGGGAAGCGTCCGTCCGGATAAAAACTTGGGAGTGGATGCGCTCTCGGTACTCGGCTCAAAATTGGGAAAGGCTTGGCGTTGACAGTCCGCGCTGGGAACTCAGACTCTGTGATACCCACAAAGAGCTTCTAAGCCTACTTCCAAACACCACGAAGGCGATAGCACATGTTCTTCACACACGCAGAGACGCACGAACGATGGCGCAGTTGATCCGAGAAGGCGTAATAACGCAAGAAACAGTTGACCAGTGGCAAGGTTGTGGGATTTTCGTCCTCGGCACGGAGGATGAATCCATAGGAGGCTGGGATTGGTCAGCGCGATCACCCAGCACCACCCCTCGCCAAGGCAATGCCTTCGATTGTGGAATGTTTGTTCTACTATACATCATATACTGTGCTCGTGGGTGGAGGATGAACTTTGCTCAAGAACACATGGAGCAGTGCCGATCTTGGTTCCTCCGAACCGTCCTCTCGATAGGCTCCTGGAAAGAAGGCTTCACGTGTCAAGCATGCTCAAGTACAGTTTTTGGAGAAGAATCTCAGTATCAGATGTGCGTTAGCTGTCACCGAAATTCACTGGGGGGTAGGAGAGCTCGATCCACGAGACAACTACGAGGAACCATTGACCGCAATACATCGTCGAACGCCTCGCATCCCTCCCCAGGGATTGGGGATCCAACCTTGAGCAGGGAGGTTAAATCCAGCTCACAAGGGGAAGTGAGGAAAGGCCAAGGTTTTCTTCTCAACGGGCAGCCCTGTGATGAGGACTCCTGTGTTGAGTTGTCAAATCCACCGCCGGCAGAGCAACAGTCCGACCAGCATGATGTGATGGAAACATCGGAAAATGGGGCAGCAGCAGCAGGACACTCCGCTGAACAGGGTTCATCCAAGCCGCACTCGAGGGCACCAACACAGCGGCGTAATATGATGGTGGCCAATGAGGCACACAGCGGTGATGTGGTCGATAGTGAACAATGGGCCGCCGACGGTGGGTTCACATCCGATGCTACATGGGCAGGAGGCAATCCTCCCAGCTCTGATGACGGATTGGAGGTGCTGGTGGAGTCATCGACAATGCCAATAGGCACCGATGTCAGCGATGCGGGGAGCCAGGAAACAAAAAAGGTAAAGCGAAAGCGACAGCAGATGACATTGGCTGACTGCGGTTTTAGCACGACAAACGCACCAGGCGCATTGGAAAGGCAGGAGAGTAAAGGAACAACGCAGCACCTGCAGCAGGAAGCGGACGCAGTGCTGAGAGAGGACGGAGGGCTGGAGTTGTCAACGGGGTCGAAGAGATCGAATGGAACACCATCGTGGCGAAAAGTTATCCCGACAGTGAGTGAGGCTCGGGAACTACAGCAACGGGGTGGCGATGCTGCGCTCAGGAGCCTCGGGCACAGCAACAACCAACAGTGCAAAAGGTGCAGAAATGCATACTATTGCAACCAGGGCTGTCTAGAACAACATTGGTCAGATCACAGGAGAGTCTGTCATCCTGGGGATTGGTGTGCGGGGTGCGGAGGAGCCAGTGGAGCAGTAACATGTGGTGCAGTCTGCAAGATGACCTATTGCTCCCATGCATGCAAGGTAGCGGACGCGGGACGTCACAAACACACATGCAAAGGCAAGCGAAACAAGTCGAAGCAAAACGACCAGCAAGTGGAACAGGCAGCGAATGCTCCGGTGGATGATGCGCGGGTACGACATGAGGGGTATTGCCTGGTATCGGACGGAGAGATCATTACCAAACTAGATGACACGACCATGCGTGACTGCAGGACTCACTGTGCAGGCAAGGACAGTGCTTACAAGGCCTGTGATCTTGAAGAGGAATCTCGGCTTCGGGATGAGGTGGTCGACGCACTGCAAAGACAACGATCGCAGATCGAAGCGATGACGGACCAGAACGATTCGTTGGAGACAGGGCTGAAAGCAAGGAAAGCCCTTCGTGTACAGCGACTGCAGCAGGCACTTGAGCGTGCTGGGCAGTTTGTGGGCGGCAAGGAGGACATGGACATTGCTTCAGAACTGGACGGTGCTGAGAAGTGGATCGAGCGACATCTCCGACCATGGATTTTGAGCACGAGATGCAAACGATACCAGCAGCGACTTGTGGAGGGAACACGGGAAGGAAAGGTTTGGGTACGCTTCAACGGCCTACCGGTCGACACACTGACGGCGGCAAAGCAGTGGGTCACGCGGCGAGGAATACTAGCGGATGAGAAGGCATGGTCTTATGCATCTTGGCAGATCCGACGGTTGCGGTCGGGGGGACGAGCAGCAACGGAACTGGTGGTAGAAGTCATCGCCTCCCAAGCCCTAAGGCATTTGTTCATAGGAAGAGCACTGCAAGTGCACTCTGGAGTGTGGTGCGAGTTCGTAGACAGGAACGAGTGCGGCGATGATGCATCAGGTAGAACGGCGTTGTTGCGGCCGGTAGGGGCTGGTGCAGCATGGTCTCTGCGGTGTTTCACGGAGTTATGGCAGAGCGTTGGTGTTGACGAGGGGGAACTGCGAGAAGTAATGCTGGCAGCTCTACAAACACGGCTCCCGAATTGGAAGGCTGCGGATTTACATACATGGTCTCCAGACCAACCGCGATCTCTGCGTGCGACGTGGGATGGTACTGGACGACAGCGGGGACAAATTCGAGTCAACGGAGCCCCCTTTTCAATCAGTGAAGCAAATGCGAACAACAGATTGAAAGCTTGGGGGGTGGCAGGGCGCACGAAATTCGAACAAGTGGCTGAGCAGGCAGCGGGCTGGTATCCTGAAGGTGTCCATCGTGAAAGCCCGAGTGCTTTCGTTCAACTTGGACTCCCAACGTCAGGGATCGGCGCTGAAGACATGCTGACGGGGGATCGATTGGATGACATGGTCAAACAGGCACCAGCATGGCTCAGGGATTTTAAAATTCCAGTTCGATGGGAGCCCCTGGCAGTGGGGGAGGAAGTTGAAAGCCA
>JBEGKV010000058.1:641-9958 GCA_041183925.1 Actinomycetota bacterium | reverse complement strand
CATGGCTCAAGTTTGGCATGACGGACACCAATAGAGCTTGCGGTTGGCCATCTCGTCGAGTCGGATGTGAGTGCCACAGTTTCGACAGGGAAGACCTTCTCGCTTGTAGACCCAATGCCGATGGATGCGACGTGCCATGGCACGCTTCCAGGCAGCACCTTCCAAACCATCAATAGTCATCATCTGACCAGTTTCCACACCGATTGCCAGGAGATACACCCAGTCACGCCACAACGCCCAGGCTTCGTCTACTGTGACGAAATTTCCGGGTCGATACGGGTCAATTCCGGCACGAAACAAGATTTCAGCCCGGTAGACGTTTCCAATTCCGGCAACCACGGATTGGTCCATCAAGAGCAGACCAATGGCTGTTTTCTTCGTGCGGATCGTGTCCACGAAACGCTGGCCAGAAACATCAGAGGGGTCATGCTGAGGATCAGGTCCAAGACGCAGCAGAACAGCATCGACCTGCTCGCGCGTGAGCACTTCACACGCTGTGGGGCCACGCAAGTCTGCACAGGCAGTTTCAGACAGCAACCTCACCCGGACTTGACCACGAGGTTCGGGTGGAAAAACACTGGCAGAGTCCACTGCGGACACATTTTCAGCCTCAGCCATGCGCACGCGGGTTTTTCGAGGAGCTCCGATGGAAGCGAGAGAGTTTTCTCCGTCAACATCGAGAACAACGTCTGAATCAGCAGAATCCAGCACCGTTCCGTGCTGGTTGGTCTGCCCCATTCGGCCATTTGCCGACGCGAGAGTGGCGTCGGCATGAATCTCGCCGGAGAAATCCCACGCGCCATAGATTCCTAAGTGAACACGCAGCCAGCGCTCCCCCTCAAATCCCAGAAACATCTGCTTGCCCACAGCCCATGCTTCGAGAAGCACTGTGCCGGTCAGAAGTGAGGCGCCCTCTGCGAAACGTCCCTGGGGAGAGGTCACCTCGAGTCGATGGCCGACAAAATTGCGTCGAAACTGCCGCGCAATGCGGTGAACGGAGTGACCTTCAGGCATGGTCAGTACTTAGTACTTGTCCACACCTTTGCCGACAATATCGCCGGTGGTTTCATACTCTGCCAGCTGTGCAATGCGGCGCACGTGTCGCTCATCTCCGGAGAAAGGCTCCGCAATGAAGGCATCAATGAAGCTGACAGCTTCCTCGAGGGAGTGCTGACGGGCACCAATCGAGATCACATTGGCATCGTTGTGCTGACGGGCGAGCTCTGCTGTGGACAGACTCCAGACCAATGCGGCACGAATACCCTCGACCTTGTTGGCTGCAATCTGCTCACCATTGCCGGAGCCACCAAAGACGATGCCGAGTGCCTGCACGCCGGCAGCCTGGTCGGCAGCGACCGCTGCAGCGGCGTTGATACAGAAGGCGGGATAGTCATCGAGTGCGTCATATTCCACAGGCCCGTGATCAATGACCTCGTGGCCAGCTTCGGCCAAGTGGTTCTGCAGGAATTGACTGAATTCGAGTCCAGCATGGTCGGTGGCGATATGTAGGGGCGCTGTGACCGGGTTAGGCTCTTATGTAAACCGCTGGAAGGAAAAGTAGTGTCCGGAGAGAACCTCACCCGCTTAGAAGCCATCGATCGCGCGAAGAACATTGCCGTGCAGAGCTACCAGGTCGAACTGGACTTGATGCGAGGTGCAGAGGTTTTCGGCACCACCACGACGGTGACGTTCTCTGCCACCGCTGGCTATTCCACCTTTATCGATGCCATTACCTCCCGGGTGCACAGCGTCACGCTCAATGGTGTCGATCTGGACCCTGCAGCAGTCAGTGACGGTATGCGCATTCAGCTCAACAACCTTGCTGCGCAGAACACTCTGACTGTTGTCGCCGAGGCCAAGTACACCAACACGGGTGAAGGTTTACACCGCTTCGTCGACCCCGTGGATGGTGAGGTCTACCTCTACACGCAGTTTGAAGTGCCCGACTCTCGGCGCATGTTTGCCGTGTTTGAACAGCCCGACCTCAAGGCAACTTTTGCGTTCACGGTGACCGCGCCAGATTATTGGGTTCTCACCAGCAACCAGCCCAGCCCTGCCCCCATCAAGGGTGAACAGGGCACGGCCACGTGGAGCTTTGCCCCCACGCCCCGTATCTCTAGCTACATCACTGCACTCGTTGCCGGCCCCTATGACGTGGTGCGCAGCGAACTCACCAGCACTGATGGGCGCGTCATCCCTCTGGGTGTGTTCTGCCGCAAGTCACTGTCCGAATACATGGATGCCGACTACATCTTTGAGAAAACCCGCCAAGGTTTTGCTTACTTCGAGAGCAAGTTCGATTATGCCTACCCGTTCGAGAAGTATGACCAGCTGTTCGTGCCTGAATTCAATGCAGGCGCCATGGAAAACGCGGGCTGTGTCACCTTTACTGAAAGCTACGTCTTCCGTTCCAAGGTGACCGATGCTATCCGCGAACGCCGTGTGGTGACGATTCTGCACGAACTGGCACACATGTGGTTTGGTGACCTTGTCACCATGCGCTGGTGGAACGACCTGTGGCTCAATGAAAGCTTCGCTGAATA
This sequence comes from Actinomycetota bacterium, assembly GCA_041183925.1. Taxonomy (GTDB): domain Bacteria; phylum Actinomycetota; class Actinomycetes; order Actinomycetales; family Microbacteriaceae; genus Aurantimicrobium. Next base: position 7,415 of record JBEGKV010000058.1, on the reverse strand, counting down.
CGCCTCTACCTTGGCAACTGCGGAAGCAACCGAATGGCATGAAGCGTGGACCACCTTTGCCGTGATGGAAAAGAGCTGGGCTTACCGCCAGGATCAGCTTCCTTCGACCCACCCCATCGTGGCCGATATCCCCGACCTGGATGCGGTGCGCGTGAACTTCGATGGCATCACATACGCCAAGGGTGGCTCGGTGCTCAAGCAACTCGGTGCCTGGGTTGGTCAAGACCAGTTCCTCGCCGGTGTGGGCCAGTACTTCAAGAAGCACGCCTTCGGGAACACCGAGCTCACTGACTTGTTAGTTGAACTGGAAGCTACCTCTGGCCGCGACCTGACAACCTGGTCCAAGCTGTGGTTGGAAACAGCCGGTGTTAACACCTTGCGCCCCGCACTGAACACCGACGCAGATGGCACCATCACCCGTTTCAGCATCGAACAGACAGCCCCCGCTGACTGGCCCACCATTCGCCCTCACCGCATGGCAATCGGTTTCTATAACCTGACCAACGGCAAGCTCGTTCGCGATCACCGCATCGAGCTGGATGTCGACGGCGAAAGCACCACAGTTGCTGAGCTTGTCGGGCTGAAGCGCCCTGACCTGATCCTCATCAACGATGACGACCTCGCTTACGCCAAGATTCGTCTCGATGAGGCGTCGTTGCGCGTGGCTATTGCCAACCTCAAGAACATCGAGGACCCACTGGCCCGTTCGCTGGTCTGGGGTTCTGTCTGGGATTCCACCCGCGATGCGGAAACAGCAGGTCGTGACTTTATTGACCTCGTGTTGGGCAACATTGCCACCGAGTCAGAGTCCACCGTTGTGCGCACCGTGCTAGGGCAGCTGCTCTTAGTCGCAACCAGCTATGTGGCACCTGCAACGCGCGAGGCGCAAACCATCCGGGTTGCTGATGCGCTCTGGGAACTCGCTCACACGGCTGAAGCCGGCAGCGACCTTCAATTCCAATTCCTGAAAAGCTTTGCTGCCCTGGCGGCAACGCCCCAGCAGCTCGATAACGTCAAGGCGTTGCGTGATGGAAAGATTTCGCTCGGCGGCCTCGATATCGATACCGACCTGGGTTGGGAACTTCTTATTTCACTTGCTGCTGGTGGCCGGGTCACCGAGGCAGACATCGCCGCTTATCTCGCAGAAGACAACACCGCGACCGGTGCACAGTCTGCAGCGCACGCGGCAGCAGCGCTGCCCTCGCTCTCTCAGAAGCAAGCCGCGTGGGATTCTGTGTGGGTTGCCGAGGACAAGCCCAACCTCATCGTGCGGGCTACCGGTTTGGGCTTCAACAAGGCACAAGACCTCGCTGTTCTGGAACCCTTCATCGCACAGTACTTCGAGTCAATCGAGAAGATCTGGGCCAGTCGCAGCTACGCCATTGCCGAGGAATTGGTGGAAAGTTACTACCCCTCTCCACTCGCCAATGAAACCCTCGCAACTGCAACGCGTGAGTATCTGGCAACGAGCAATCCTCCTGCACCACTGCGCCGGTTGATCGTGGAAAACCTCGCCGGCACCGAGCGCACCCTCAAGGCGCAGGCCCGGGACGCGCAGGAATAACCCATGAACATTATGGATACCCTCTACGCGATCTATCACGCAGCGTCGATCCCGATCAACATTGCGGTGACAATCATCACTGCTGTGATTATTCGCTGGATTTTGCTGGCTATCAGCCGCCGCGTGACTAAGAACCAGAAGCACGCACTTGCTGGTGTCCCCGAAAATATCGCTGCCTTACGTCAGGTGCAGCGCACCCAGACAATGGGGACGGTGTTCAGCAACGTCATCTCGTGGCTCGTGATTTCTGTAGCCGTGATTATCGTGCTGCAAGAAATTGGTGTCTCGGTAACCGCCATCGTGGCCTCTGCTGGTATCGGCGCAGCCGCCTTGGGCTTTGGTGCCCAAAACATTGTGAAAGATGTGCTCAACGGGATGTTCATGGTTTTTGAGGACCAATTAGGCGTGGGTGACCGGGTCGATGTGGGCCTTGCGATTGGTGTCGTGGAGTCAGTCGGTGTGCGCATTACGACCCTGAAGGGCGATGACGGAACCATCTGGTTTGTTCGCAACGGTGAGATTACCCGTGTGGGCAATATGACCTATGGCAAGGCCGCTGAACCTATTGCTGCTTTTGTAAAGAAACCAGCGGCTAAGAAGACCACGGCAAAGAAGTCAACAGCTACTCCCGGCAGCACACCTCCCGCTGCCTCATGAGCGAAGAACTGATCTCCTTCTATGAAGAGGTAGGTGGCGAGGCAGTCTTTGCCAAGCTTGCTCACGAGTTTTACAAAGGGGTGGCACAGGACCCTGTTCTCAAGCCGATGTATCCGGAAGAGGACCTAGGGCCTGCAGAAGAGCGCCTCAAAATGTTCCTTGAGCAGTACTGGGGCGGTCCGTCCACCTATAGCGATACGCGTGGCCACCCGCGTCTAAGGATGCGCCACATGCCCTACAGAATCAATCCCGATGCCCGCGATCGGTGGCTGGGGCACATGGAAAATGCTGTGGACAGTCTGCAGTTATCTGCCCTGCACCGCGAAACATTATTGAGTTATCTCGAACGCGCAGCGTATGCGATGACCAATACTTTCGAGGAATAACTACTTCACCAGGATGTGGCCGCGTTCGGTCGTGATACGCGTCCACGCACCCGACTGCGTGACCTGAGCTATCCCCGTTCCGAAGAACCCTAAACCAAAACCGGCGAAGGCGACACCGGCAGGCACCGTGTGCGGAGTCTCGACATGCTGAACGTTCATCGGCCTGCGCCACACTTCTTCGCGCACAGCGGTCACGATATTGGTGCCCAGCCCATTTGCTTTGGCCACTTCTTCAATGCCAGCTTTTGCCGTGACATGAAGTTCTAGTTCAAGCATGTCCCCCGCCGGCATCCAACCACCACGTGGCGGGGCAACACCCGTCCACGCAATACCTGCTTGGCCAACCGGAAGAGGAATGACGAGGCCGTCGTGGGCGAGGCGATCCAGCAATGCTCTAACCTGCACCACAGTGTCCAGAGATGAGTCTTCCGAGCGTTCAAATATGCGCATTCCCAGTACTGTGGGCGCAACATCCAGCAATCCCTGAGGCGTCAGAACCGCCACATACGCAACCAGAGCGGTTCCAGCACCAATGAGCCACACGTGTTCACAGCCGAGCCGATCAGCGCGTTCAAGGAACGTCTTCAGATCCGCAGAATCATGCTTGCTCGCGAGGGTCACCGTATTCGTCATGTCAGAACCTAAACTAGCGAATGAATCACTTCTGCGTTTCGCACCGAACCCGTTGAGGACTCATGCATCCCGTTTCATCCCACCCGAACACTGAGGCACTGCTTGCCACGCTGAGCTTGACCGCGGAGTCCAGCATCAACGGGGAAGATGTTTTCACTGCCCCCAGCCAATACATGCCCCACGGACGGGTCTATGGCGGGCAGGTGATGGCCCAATCACTGGTTGCGGCCTCCAATACTGTCTCTCCCGAACGTCCTGTGCATTCTCTGCACGGCTACTTTTTGCGGGCCGGGGATGCCACTCAGCCCATTACCTTCTCGGTGGATCGCATCCAAGACGGTCGTTCCTTCTCCACTCGTCGCACGCAGGCCTACCAAAACGGTGCACCCATTTTTTCCATGATTGCCTCGTTCCAGGTGGAAGATCCGGGGTTGGATCACTTCATCGAGATGCCCCACGACATTCCAGATCCAGAAACACTGCCCACTGTGGAGGCTGTTCTTGGCAATGTTGATCATCCCGTGGCTAAATACTGGGCAACCCAACGCCCTATCGATCTTCGTCACGTCGAGTCACCCATCTACCTGACCGTGAACGGCGGGCATGTGGCCCATCAGGCAGTTTGGATGCGCAGCCTGTCTGCTCTCCCCGATGATCCTGCGTTCCACCGAGCTGCCCTGGCCTATGCCAGCGACTACACCCTGCTCGAACCCATCTTGCGCCGTCACGGTGTCGCGTGGTCAACCCCGGGACTCAAAACAGCAAGCCTCGACCACGCCATGTGGTTCCACCGCTTTGGCCGCATGGATGAGTGGGTGCTCTATGTCCAAGAATCCCCGAGTGCGCAAGGCGGCCGAGGGTTGACGATGGGGCGTATCTATTCCCAAGATGGAATACTTCTCGCATCGGTCGCGCAAGAAGGAATGATTCGTGTCCCCGGAATGGAAAACTAATGGCTGCTCGTAACCTCACCCCCAAACTGACCCGTCGTGAACTTCTCGGCCTGAGTGCAATTGGTGCAGCTGGCGTTGCCGTCGTCATGACGGGGTGCGCACCATCAAGTGGTGGCGCTTCGACCGGGAGCTTCAAGCCAGGTCTCGAAGTGGGCAAGCTCAGCGAAGTTCCTGTCGGCGCGGGCCGCAACTACGAAGTTGAGGGAACCAAACTCGTCGTGACCCAGCCCACTGAAGGGAACGTGCTGGCGTTTAGCGCAATCTGCACCCACGAGGGGTGCCTCGTGGGAAGCAAAAACAAAGAGATTCTGTGCGACTGCCACCAAGCTACCTATGACATGAGCACCGGCAAGCCCACGGGTGGCCCTGCGCAAGAGCCTTTGCAGCAATATCCCGTCGTGGTGACCGACGGAGTTATTTACACTGCCTAATCGCGGCGTTTGAACTTGATGGTCTCGCCCACATAGGGCGCGACGGCTTCACGTTCTATTTCGGTCATTCGACGTGGTTTTGTGGTCTTCGCATCAACCAAGACGATGGTTGTAGTTGCTTTGGCAAAAAGTTGCTGCGGCTTTTGGGCCGTAGCTGTTTGAGTGGGCGAATAAATCTCGTAACAGACTTCGAGGCTTGCTCCCCCGACGTGACCGAGCCACATCTGCAGATCCAGGGGCTCGCGCATATACGGAATCGGTGCGAGGTATTCAATCTCTTGATGCGCAATGAGGGTGAAGGTGTCAGCCGTAGGCCCACCTTCAAGAATGCGGGTAGCCAAGTGATCGTCACCGTGGCCTGAATCCCCTGCCCAGAAAGCATGAATACGGGCCTCTTCGAGCAGACCAAACATGGCCGCGTTATTCACATGCCCATAGGCATCCAGGTCAGACCAACGGATGTTTGTGGGGATGTGTAAACGCATCAGAATCCTTTAGTCGCGCGTGAGTTTGCGATAGGTGCTGCTGTGCGGCTTTGCCGCGTCAGCACCCAGGCGTTCAATCTTGTTAGCTTCATAGGACTCGAAGTTACCCTCGAACCAGTGCCAGTAGCTGGGGTTCTCGTCCGTGCCTTCATAAGCCAAGATGTGGGTTGCAATGCGGTCAAGGAACCAGCGGTCGTGTGTAATGACCACTGCGCAACCAGGGAACTCGAGCAATGCGTTCTCGAGGCTTCCCAGGGTTTCTACGTCCAAGTCGTTGGTGGGCTCATCGAGCAGAAGAAGGTTTCCACCCTGCTTGAGCGTCAATGCCAGGTTGAGGCGGTTACGCTCACCACCGGAGAGCACACCGGCCTTCTTCTGCTGGTCAGGACCCTTGAAACCAAAGGTAGAGACATAGGCACGGCTGGGAATTTCGACATTACCGACCTGGATGAAGTCGAGCCCGTCAGAGACGACCTCCCACAGGTTGAGGTTGGGATCGATGCCGCCACGGCTCTGGTCAACATAAGAAATCTTGACGGTTTCACCGATCTTGACTTCACCACTATCAGGCTCTTCCATCCCAACAATGGTCTTGAAGAGGGTCGACTTACCGGCACCATTGGGCCCAATAATTCCGACAATGCCGTTACGGGGCAGCGAGAAGGAGAGCCCGTCGATGAGGGTGCGGTCTCCAAAGCCCTTCTTGAGGTTCTTAACTTCCAGCACAACAGCACCCAAGCGCGGACCTGCAGGAATAACAATTTCTTCAAAGTCGAGTTTGCGGGTCTTCTCCGCCTCTGCTGCCATCTCCTCATACCGAGCAAGACGAGCCTTGGACTTGGCCTGACGACCCTTGGCGTTTGAGCGAACCCAGTCAAGTTCTTCGGAGAGTCGACGAGACAGCTTGGCGTCCTTCTTGCCCTGCACTTCCAGACGATCACGCTTCTTCTCGAGGTAGGTCGAGTAGTTACCTTCATAGGGGTAGAGGTGACCGCGGTCAACTTCCGCAATCCACTCGGCAACGTGGTCGAGGAAGTAACGGTCGTGTGTCACGGCTAGGACGGCACCGGGGTACTTGGCCAGGTGCTGTTCGAGCCAGAGCACAGATTCAGCGTCAAGGTGGTTGGTGGGCTCATCGAGGAGCAGGAGATCAGGCTTCTGCAGCAGTAGCTTGCACAGCGCAACTCGGCGCTTTTCACCACCGGAGAGCTTGTCAACAGGCCAGTCGCCAGGAGGGCAACGCAGAGCATCCATGGCTTGATCGAGCTGAGAATCAAGATCCCACCCGTTCGCAGCATCAATGTCTTCTTGAAGAGTGCCCATCTCGGCCAGCAAAGTATCGAAGTCCGCATCGGGCTCACCCATCGCGGCAGAGATCTCGTTGAAGCGGTTGATCTTGCCCATAATCTCGCCAACACCGTCCTGCACGTTCTGCAGCACCGTCTTGTTTTCGTCGAGTTCTGGCTCCTGCATGAGAATGCCGACAGAGTATCCAGGGCTAAGTTTTGCTTCACCGTTCGAGGGGGTGTCGAGCCCGGCCATGATCTTCAAAATGGTCGACTTACCCGCACCGTTGGGTCCTACGACACCAATCTTGGCGCCGGGGAAGAACGACATTGTGACGTCATCGAGAATGAGCTTGTCGCCCACTGCCTTGCGGGCACG
>JBEGKV010000058.1:0-628 GCA_041183925.1 Actinomycetota bacterium | reverse complement strand
ACCATGGAATAAATGAACTCAGCCATGGCTCAATTCTAGGCGTTAGCTCAGGGGCTGAACGTCCGTGCCAATCAAGCATCCACCGCTCGCTAGAAGTGGCATCACTTTTGTAATCACCGTGGGCTGGACGGGGCCATATTGGCCAATCAAACATTCCCCCGCAAACTGGACGGCAATCTCTGAGGTGTCTGCGGGAAGTCCGGCAGCGGTAGTAGAAAACGTGAATTGCACCGTAGCGGGGTCGAAGCCTGATGCCCCCACAGCACTCGCTACGCCGTAGGAATCCATCGCGGGATCAGCTGCCAACGTCGAGGTGATGACCCAGCCGAGATACTCGAGATTCTGCTGTGTAGTTCCTTCGGGAAGAAACCCAGGTGGAGTTGTGGGCGTTGGCGTTGGAGTGGCCGTCGCCGAGGAATCAATGCTGTGCGCAGATGTTGACTTCTCTGCTGGTGTTGAACAGGAAGCGAGGCCCACAGATACGAACAACACAGTGAGCGCTCTCACGGTCCGGCGAATAGTCATCTAACCCCTCCCTCCACTCAGACAGAACGCCCCCCAGTCTAAAGGGGGCGTTCTGTGTGTGAGCTCAGCGTTGCTAAGCAGCGACTTTTTTACGGGTCTTTGC
>JBEGKV010000057.1:0-6937 GCA_041183925.1 Actinomycetota bacterium | reverse complement strand
GTACACCATCGGTGGGATGGCTAAGGGGGCTGGCATGCTGGCGCCCGGTCTTGCAACCATGCTGGTTGTCATCACGACAGATGCCGTGTTGAGCAGTGCACAGCTTGATTCTGCTCTGCGTGCATCGACCCGTGTCACCTTTGACCGTCTGGATTCAGATGGCTGTATGTCGACAAATGACCAAGTCACCCTCATGGCCTCCGGTGCATCGGGCGTCGAACCTGAGCACGAAGAATTTACGGCTCGGTTGACCGAGGTATGCCGTGATTTGGCCCTGCAATTGCAGCGAGATGCCGATGCCGAAGGCGCAAGCCACAACATCCACATCACCGTTACGGGAGCTGCTTCGGAACAAGATGCTGTGGATGTTGCGCGTGCTGTGAGCCGCTCCAACCTGTTCAAAGCGGCAATTTTTGGCAATGACCCCAACTGGGGTCGCGTTCTGGCTGCGGTGGGAACCACATCTGCCGAGTTTGATCCCTACAACATTGATGTCAGTTTCAATGGCGTCCAGGTGTGCACCGCCGGAGAACCCGACCAGTCGAGAGATTTAGTGGATCTGACCCCACGCGAGGTCGATATCCAGATTGAGCTCCACACCGGTGCTGCACAGGCCACGATTTGGACCAATGACCTCACCCACGACTACGTGCACGAGAACAGCGCGTACGCGAGCTAAGTAATATCAAGGATTTGTTCATATGACCCACATGCGTGAAGAAGACGCGGCAGCAACCATCAAAGCTGCCACGCTGATCGAGTCACTGACCTGGCTGAAGAAGTTCAACAACCAGATTGTTGTGGTCAAATTTGGCGGCAACGCCATGGTCTCTGAAGAGCTGACCAAAGCTTTCGCGGAAGATATGGTGTACCTGCGCACGGTGGGTATCAAGCCTGTCGTGGTGCATGGTGGCGGCCCCCAGATTACAAAAATGTTGGAGCGCCTAGGTATCGAAAGCGAATTCCGCGGTGGTTACCGTGTGACCAGCCCCGAAGCGATGGATGTCGTGCGTATGGTGCTCACCGGACAGGTCTCGCGTGATCTCGTCGGGCACATGAACGAGCACGGCCCCTTGGCTGCCTCGATTTCAGGTGAAGACGCAGGTCTCTTTGTGGGCGAGCGACGGGGTGTGGAAATCGATGGCGAAATGGTCGACCTGGGACTCGTCGGTGACGTCGTCGCCGTCGATCCTGAAGCGGTACACGCCCTCATTGATGCAGGCCGCATTCCTGTTGTGTCCTCGATTGCGCCTGATAAGGACACTCCGGGGCAGTCCCTCAACGTGAACGCCGACGCAGCAGCAGCATCCCTTGCTGTCGCTCTCGGTGCTGCCAAACTTGTCATACTGACCGATGTCGCGGGGCTGTACAGCGACTGGCCCAACATGGACTCACTTGTTTCTGAAATAACGGCAGAGGAACTTCGCGCTCTGCTTCCTTCGTTGGAATCAGGCATGATTCCGAAAATGGCTGCCTGTCTCGAAGCCGTTGATGGGGGAGTTCCCAAGGCGGCGATCATTGACGGTCGCAACCCACATTCGATTTTGCTCGAAATCTTTACCCAGACTGGCTCTGGTACGGAGGTCACTGCCTAATGGCTCCCCACTTCTTACGTGATGACGACATCACTCAAGCTCAGCAGACCGAGATTCTTGATCTCGCTCTGGCGTTGAAAGCTGCCCCCTATAGCGAGAAGCCTCTTGCTGGACCTCAGACGGTTGCGGTTATTTTCGACAAGACCTCGACGCGTACTCGCGTGTCCTTTGCGGTGGGAATCTCTGACTTAGGCGGGGTTCCCCTCATCATGGATTCAGGTTCCAGCCAACTGGGTGCCAAAGAATCCGTCTCTGATACGGCCCGTGTCCTCGAACGTATGGTTGGCGCCATTGTGTGGCGCACCTTCTCCCAGGCAGGCCTGGAAGAAATGGCAGCCGGGACCACTGTTCCTGTCGTCAACGCACTCAGTGATGACTTCCACCCCTGCCAGCTGTTGGCCGATCTGCTCACTATTCGTGAACACAAGGGGGAGCTTGCAGGACTGAACGTTGCATTCGTCGGTGACGGCAGCAGCAACATGGCGCATTCCTACCTCTTGGCGTGTGCCACTGCAGGAATGCATGTTCGTATTGCCGCCCCGGCGGCCTACCAGCCCAACCCTGTCTTTGTTGCCGATGCTGAACGCATCGCAGCAACCACCGGTGGTTCCGTTCTTGTCACCGAAGAGTGTGCTGCGGCCGTGGCCGGTGCAGATGTTGTGGTCACCGACACGTGGGTGTCGATGGGGCAAGAAGACCAGAAGGCACAGCGTGTGAAGGACTTCGGCAGCTACCAGGTAGATGCCACACTAATGGCACAGGCTGATGAGGCCGCAATCTTCATGCATTGCCTCCCCGCCTATCGCGGCTATGAAGTATCAGCAGAGGTACTCGACGGCCCGCAGTCCGTCATCTGGGATGAAGCAGAGAATCGCTTGCACGCCCAGAAAGCCTTGCTCACCTGGCTGCTTCGCCAGAACTAAGACTCCCAACCCTAGGATTGACACCATGACCTCCTCCCACGAATCTGAGAACCGTGCCGGTGAAGCCGGAGCGCTCTGGGGTGGTCGTTTTGCCTCAGGACCCTCACCCGAGCTTCAGCGCCTGAGCAAGTCCACGCACTTCGACTGGGCCCTGGCCGACTATGACATCACCGGTTCTGTAGCGCACGCCAAGGCTTTACATGCTGCCGGATATCTCACGGCAGCAGAACTTACGGTGATGACCGACTCGCTGGAAAAACTGCGGTCAGCAGTTTCTTCAGGACAATTCGTCGCACTCGACAGTGATGAAGATGTGCACTCCGCCCTAGAGCGTGGACTGATCGACATCGCAGGAGTTGAAGTGGGCGGCAAGCTTCGTGCCGGCCGGAGTCGTAACGACCAGATTGCCACGTTGGTACGTATGTATTTGCTTGACCACGGTCGCACCATTGCGCACGAGGTCACACAGCTGATTGATGCCATTGCGGCACAGGCATCTGCTCACCCCGATGCGATTATGCCGGGGCGTACTCATCTTCAGCATGCACAGCCTGTCTTATTGGCGCACCACCTCCTGGCCCATGCCTGGCCGCTTCTGCGTGATCTTGAGCGTTTGGCAGACTGGAGTGCCCGTGCGTCCCTGTCGCCTTATGGTTCCGGCGCGCTTGCGGGCGGATCTCTCGGCTTGGATCCTCAGCTCGTCGCGGATGAGTTAGGCCTGTCGGGCCCTACTGAAAACTCCATCGATGCCACGGCCAGCCGTGACGTCGTTGCAGAGTTCGCTTTTATCACTTCGCTGATTGGGATTAACCTTTCCCGGTTCTCTGAAGAGATCATCATCTGGAACACCAAGGAATTCAACTTCGTTACGTTGCACGACGGGTACTCCACGGGGTCCTCGATCATGCCGCAAAAGAAGAACCCCGACATTGCTGAGCTTGCCCGCGGCAAGTCAGGTCGTTTGATTGGCAACTTGACCGGTCTATTGGCCACTCTTAAGGGTTTGCCGCTGGCATATAACCGTGATCTGCAGGAGGACAAAGAACCTGTCTTTGATTCCGTGCAGACATTGGAAGTACTTCTGCCCGCTTTTACGGGCATGGTTGCCACACTGAGCTTCAATATCGAACGCATGGCTGAGCTTGCCCCACAGGGTTTCTCCCTCGCTACCGATGTTGCCGAGTGGCTGGTCAAGCAGGGTGTCGCGTTCCGTGATGCTCACGAGATCTCCGGCGAACTTGTGCAGTTCTGTGAAACTCGTGGCATCGAGCTGCACGAACCCAGTGATGACGATTACCAGAGCGTGAGTATTCTGCTTACTCCTGATGTTCGCTCTGTGCTCACGAGTGAGGGTTCTGTCACCAGCCGAAATGGTGCAGGCGGCACAGCCCCCGTGCAGGTTGCGAAGCAGCTCAGTCAGCTCACCGCGAGAGTTTCCTCCGTCACCAAAGCGTTAGGGCTGTAAGTGTCACTTGAAAACCAGTCCAACGATTCCAGCTTTGCCACGCTGTGGGATGAATTACAGTGGCGCGGCCTGATCCACGTCTCCACTGACGCGGACGAGCTCAAGAAGCTTTTTCAGGGTCCGCCCATGACGTACTACTGCGGGTTTGACCCCACGGCTCCGTCCTTGCACTTGGGGAACTTGGTGCAACTGCTGCTGCTGCGGCGCATTCAACTGGCCGGCCACAAGCCTTTGGGGCTCGTGGGCGGATCGACGGGACTGGTGGGGGATCCTCGACCCACCGCTGAACGCACACTGAACACGAAAGAGACAGTGAATGAGTGGGTGGGTTACCTCAGTTCGCAAATCTCTAAATTCTTAAGCTTCGAGGGCCCCCACGCGGCCCGGATGGTGAACAACCTCGATTGGACTGCTCCAATGTCTGCGATCGACTTCCTGCGTGATGTGGGGAAGTACTACCGCGTGGGAACAATGTTGAAGAAGGATGCCGTTTCAGCACGCCTGAATTCTGAAGCGGGAATTAGCTACACCGAGTTCAGTTATCAAATCTTGCAGGGAATGGATTTCCTGGAGCTGTACCGCAACTACGAGTGCGTACTCCAGACCGGAGGAAGTGACCAGTGGGGAAATCTCACCAGTGGTACCGACCTGATTCACCGCGCTGAGGGGAAAAGCGTCCACGCCATAGGAACGCCACTGATCACAAACAGTGATGGCACAAAGTTTGGCAAGAGCGAGGGTAACGCTGTCTGGCTCGATGCGTCGATGACGAGCCCCTATGCGTTCTATCAGTTCTGGCTCAACACAGATGATGCCGATGTGATCGACCGCATCAAAGTTTTTACTTTCTTGACCAGAGCAGAGATTGATGACCTGGCACAGCAGGTCGCTGAGGAGCCATTCAAACGTGCAGCTCAGCGACGGCTCGCATTAGATGTCACGACCCTGGTACACGGCGCAGAGGCGACTCAGGCGGCTATTGCCGCTGCAGCTGCACTGTTTGGGCAGGGAGACCTGGCTGAGCTTGATGCCGCTACTCTCGAGGCAGCCTTGCGGGAACTCCCTCACTCCACTACTCCCAAGACCACGCCTGTGGCGCAACTCTTGGTGGACACGGGTTTGTCACAGAGTCTGGGAGCTGCACGCAGATCTATCGGCGAGGGCGGTGTCTATCTCAATAATGAGAAGATCTCGGCAGAGGATGAAACCCTCGAAAACTTCGTACTACCCAGTGGTATGGCGGTTTTACGTCGCGGAAAGAAAACCCTGGCGGGTATCTTCGTCGAATAGACAATCCCCGTTATTCGGGGGAATTGCGCTGGCCGACACGCCCGGGATGCTGGTGAGATTTGCCCGCTTCGTAATAAACCCGTAATGTAATCACTTGTCACCCCAAAGGTGCAGAACGCCTCAGAGCTTCTGACCTCAAGTGGGGACAATCTCAGCTACTTCGAGAAAACGCTTATGCGCACACTTGGTAGCTGAACAGGATGAAAATCCGCCACTGATCGCGATGATGCGAACGGCAGCCTGAGAGTCTACGACACTCCGGTGATGAGTTTGACAAGATCAGATTCAGTGGTAAGTTAGGACAGTTGCCCTAAACCGGTTCCGGAAGGAATTGGAGTAGGAGCGCCCGATCCTTGAGAACTCAACAGCGTGCACAATGTCAAATGCCAAAACCCGGCATCAACTTCTAGTTGATGTACGGATTCCTTTGGATAAAAAATTAAAACAACAAAGCAAGTCAGTAATGATTTGTTCTGTCAGTTTCAAACTCGTGACATTCGCCCTTATTCCGGGGAATGTCACATAAATAGATTTGCCATCAGACTTCGGTCCGGTGGCTATCAACTTTTACGGAGAGTTTGATCCTGGCTCAGGACGAACGCTGGCGGCGTGCTTAACACATGCAAGTCGAACGATGAAGCCGGAGCTTGCTCTGGTGAATTAGTGGCGAACGGGTGAGTAACACGTGAGTAACCTGCCCTTGACTCTGGGATAACTGCTAGAAATGGTAGCTAATACCGGATACGACCCTCGGAGGCATCTCCAGGGGGTGGAAAGAATTTCGGTCAAGGATGGACTCGCGGCCTATCAGCTAGTTGGTGAGGTAAAGGCTCACCAAGGCGACGACGGGTAGCCGGCCTGAGAGGGTGACCGGCCACACTGGGACTGAGACACGGCCCAGACTCCTACGGGAGGCAGCAGTGGGGAATATTGCGCAATGGGCGAAAGCCTGACGCAGCAACGCCGCGTGAGGGATGAAGGCCTTCGGGTTGTAAACCTCTTTCAGCAGGGAAGAAGCGAAAGTGACGGTACCTGCAGAAGAAGCACCGGCTAACTACGTGCCAGCAGCCGCGGTAATACGTAGGGTGCAAGCGTTGTCCGGATTTATTGGGCGTAAAGAGCTCGTAGGCGGTTAGACACGTCGGATGTGAAAACTGGGGGCTCAACCCCCAGCCTGCATTCGATACGGTCTGACTAGAGTGTGGTAGGGGTAACTGGAATTCCTGGTGTAGCGGTGAAATGCGCAGATATCAGGAGGAACACCGATGGCGAAGGCAGGTTACTGGGCCACCACTGACGCTGAGGAGCGAAAGCGTGGGGAGCAAACAGGATTAGATACCCTGGTAGTCCACGCCGTAAACGGTGGGCGCTAGGTGTGGGGAACATTCCACGTTCTCCGTGCCGCAGCTAACGCATTAAGCGCCCCGCCTGGGGAGTACGGCCGCAAGGCTAAAACTCAAAGGAATTGACGGGGGCCCGCACAAGCAGCGGAGCATGCGGCTTAATTCGATGCAACGCGAAGAACCTTACCTAGGCTTGACATATAGAGAAATCCCACAGAGATGTGGAGTCCGTAAGGGCTCTATACAGGTGGTGCATGGTTGTCGTCAGCTCGTGTCGTGAGATGTTGGGTTAAGTCCCGCAACGAGCGCAACCCTCGTTCT
>JBEGKV010000056.1:0-7521 GCA_041183925.1 Actinomycetota bacterium | reverse complement strand
GAACCGATGGAAGAACTGGCTATGTTCTATAACTCGTTCCAGAACGCCTCCTCGGCTCTGGAAAAAGTCTCCGGCATGCTCGAGGAAAAGCCCACGGTGCTTGAGCCTGAATTCCCAACAAGCCTGGTTCAGCCCCGCGGTTCGCTTGACTTCCATCACGTCCGATTCGGCTACAACGCACGTTCCATTGTGCTGCCCAACCTGGATCTCCACCTCCCGGCTGGACAGACCATCGCCCTGGTGGGAACCACCGGCGCGGGGAAGTCCACGCTGGCCAAACTTGTCGCCCGCTTCTATGACCCTGTGGAAGGTTCCGTTGAACTCGATGGCATCAACTTGACCCAGATAGCAAATAAGGATTTGCGGCGCACCATCGTGATGGTGACCCAGGAGTCCTACTTGTTCTCGGGTTCCGTAGCCGACAACATCGGTTTAGGTAAACCGGGGGCGTCGAAGAAGGACATCGAACAAGCCGCGCGTGCCGTGGGCGCGCATGATTTCATCATGCGTCTGCCCGAAGGCTACGACACCGATGTGAACAAGCGCGGTGGCCGACTGTCTGCCGGACAGCGTCAGCTTCTGTCGTTCGCTCGCGCATTCATAGCTGACCCCACGGTGCTCATTCTGGATGAAGCCACCGCCTCCTTGGATATCCCGAGTGAACGACTCGTGCAGCACGGCCTGCAAACGCTCTTGGCTGATCGCACCGCAATCATCATCGCGCACCGTCTCTCGACGGTGGCCATTGCTGATCGCGTGCTCGTGATGGAACACGGCGACATCATCGAAGATGGAACACCGGAAGAACTCATCGAAGGAACGGGCAAATTCGCTAGCTTGCATTCAGCGTGGCGAGACTCGCTGGCTTAGGCCACTCCACACACCACGGTGTAGTCGGCAACGATGGTGTCCTCGGTGCGAGCCATCACAATGATCATGCGGCCGTAGGCGTCACGCCATTCACGCGTCACGCCATTCACTGTGCAGCTTGTGGTGGTCCACCTCAGGGACAAACTTTTCAATGACATACCCGGTGGGCGTCTGCTCACCCAGAATCTTGACGCCATCCACGGTGACACAAATTTCAGCAGCATTCGTGACGATCTCGGCACGGATCAGCACCATGCCATCGGCAACGCCGCCCACCGTGGCTGTGATGCTCAGAGTGGGCTCTCCCACTGCCGGAGGATTGAGCAGTTCCCATCTGGATCGAGGAAGCTCATGCACTTTTTTGGGGGCAACGCGTCGTGCTCGGGGACTATCAAAAGCCCAGGCATAGGAAAGAAGATTGGCATCGTCATAGGCTCGGCCAGCGAAGGTCAGCCCCACGGGCATCTTGATGTCACTCATCACGCCCATAGGGACGGTGACCGTGGGGATACCGAGGTGGCGGGGAACGAGGTTGCCATTGGCTACCCACGTTCCATTGCGCCACGCTAGCTTCGCTGATTCTTCGTTCACATCTGCATCTGCCGGGCCCACGTCTGCCACGGCAGGAAAGACGACGGCATCAAAATTGTTGTCATCCATCCACTGCTCAAGGTCCAGCTGTCTGGCTTTCTCCAGTCCGGCGAGGCCCTCAGCCATGTCCGGGATCTGTTCCAGGGGTGTAATGCCGTGTTCTCTGGCACGAACCACATACTGCTCCAGTGGCACATCTTCAGGCGCAAAACGGTGCAGGTGGTCATCATATTTGCCCGGCAACGAACCGGTGGGGACAGGGAAAATCTTCTCCCCTTCCACCTGCTCTAATGCGTGGAGCTGAGGATCATTGTTCGCTGCGAGGAAGTCGTTCCATCCCCACATCGACAGATCCCACAACTCATGGTCGGCAAAAGTTTCTGGAACTAGCCCTCGCGCAACCAGGTTCTGTGCACCCTCGCCGTGGCTTTCGTAGTTGGTCACCACGGGGAAGTCGGTTTCGATGACGTCAGCCCCGAGTAATTGGAGATCCCGGCGTGCTGATTCCCACAGTTCGATGACACTGTCCCGGGTTTCGATCTTGTCGTCGCTGTCGACGTCCTTGTTGATATACATCCGAGGAACAGCGACCCGCTTGCCACGGAGTGCCTGAGGATCCATCAGGAAAGGATAGAAAAGTGGACGCAGCTCGGAAGCTTTGGGGATATCCACCCAGGGTTGCATGCGCCAAAAGTCACCCCGAGTCTCTGTGTCATCATCGACGACAACCTCGAGCAACGTGAGCATGTCTTCCATCGTGCGGGTGTGAGGAACTACCACATCCATGGTGGGAACAAGTGGCCAGTTACCTCGCGTGGAAATGACCCCGCGGGAGGGTGTGTAGGCACAGAGCCCATTATTGGAGGCCGGGGCCCGACCTGAGGACCATGTCTCTTCGCCCAACCCAAAAGCAGCAAAGCTAGCTGCTGTTGCCGTTCCAGAGCCATTAGAAGAACCCGAGCCAAAAGCTGCCGTGAGGTAGTCGGGGTTGTAAGGACTTTCTGCGCGACCGTAGAGTCCGCGCTGCATGCCACCGTTAGCCATCGGCGGCATATTGGTCAGCCCAATGAGCACAGCCCCTGCGTTTCTTAGCTGTTCAATGGTGAAGGCATCTTCGGTGGCAATGAGATCAGCAAAGGCCGGCGAACCAGCTGCCACGGTCATGCCGCGGACTTTGTAACTGTCCTTGGCCGTATAAGGAATGCCATCGAGCAGGCTGAGAGGTTCCCCTTGTGAGATTCTTTTGTCTGCCTCACGTGCTTCAGCAAACATCTGTGGATTCAACACAGGAACAGAGTTCAAACACAGACCATGGCGGTCGTAATGGGCAATGCGATTGAGATACATTCCCACCAGCTCAACGCTGGTAATTTCACCGCTATCGAGTGCGCGCCGAAGTTCAGCAATGGTTTTTTCGACCACTCTGAATAAGGGGGGCATCGCGTTCCTTTGGGGTTTGAAGTCCAGCCTAAGTCCCACTACAAAGTTTTCACCAGATAAATTCTGGTGAAAACTCGCGTGAAAACTTAGCGGCTGGTTACTGCACCGAAGAGGCGTGCGATGGGGGCAATGACCAGAGGTCGTGCGGCCGCCCACGCGCCTGCGATAACCACCAAGGACGCTGTAAAGATCCAGAAGCCAACCCAGTTGACCACATCGCTGGAGGCATACATGTGGTTGAGGTTACGCAGCGCACCGGTGGTGAGGACGAGGAATACGTGGATTCCAATGAAGATGCAGAAATACAGCATGACCGGGAAGTGCACGGCACGAGCCCATTCCATGGGATAAGCCGCGTTGAGCTTCTTCCACTTTGCAGGCCAGGCGGCAGACATACGGAAACCGGTAATGGCTGCCAGTGGCGCGGCCAAGAAGACCGTGGTGAAGTAGGCGAGAACCTGAAGGCTGTTGTAGTTGACCCAGCCGTTCTCGGTTGGCCAGTCCAGAGTTGCATACTGCAACCCAGCTGACACAGCATTGGGAATAACTTCCCAGCTGGTGGGCACGATACGCATCCACTGCCCGGTAACAAACAACAAGACAATGAAGATCACGCCGTTGATGAGCCACAAGAAGTCGAGCGACTGGTGGAACCAAATGGTCAGGCTGACCTTGTGGCCCCCGGCACGACGAGGCGTGAAGTAGGCGGTGGGGCGCTGTTCACGTCGAACGGTGATACCCGAACGAATAATGAGCACCATGAGGAAGACGTTGAAGAAGTGCTGCCAGCCCAACCACACAGGAAGACCCACGGGTGCGTTGGCAGGAAGCTCAGTTGAACCGGGGTAGTCCGTGATGAACGACTGCAGAACAGGTGTCGCCACCAACAGGCGCGCAACGATGATGACAATGCCAGCGATGACCAAGAACACTGCAGAGCCAACCAGAATCTTGGTCAGCAGCGGCCATGCTGCAATACGGTCCTTGAGTGAAACCTTGGGGACAGCGGGTGCGGCAGGTGGGGGTGCTGCAGGTGCGGGAGCTGCAGGAGCCTCAACAACGGCGGGGGCAGGAGCAACAGCTTCCACAGGTGCTGGAGCGGACTCAACGACAGGGGCTGCGACTGCTTCTGCTCCTGGTGCGGCAACGACTGGAGTAGCCACTGCGGCAACACGAATACCTTCAGAGGGCCAGGGGGCTCCTCCGGCCACGCGAGGAAGTCCTCGGCGTAGTCCTTCGATGGACGTAGCTGCAACGGCAGGAGCGGCAACGGCAGCAGCTGATGCGGTTGCCACAGGTGCAGCAACAACTGGTGCGGTAACCACAGGTGCAGCAACAACAGGCACGGTTGCAGCGGGCGCAGCTGCGGCAACAGCAGCACCCGATGGCCATTGAGCACCACCGGCAACGCGGGGCAGACCCGCACGCAAGTGAGAAGTAGAGATGGCTGGTGCTGAGGCAACAGCAGCAGGAGCGACAGCAGCAGGAGCAGCAGCCACAGGTTCTGCAACAACTGGCGCAGATACAGGAGCTTCCGCAACTGCGGCTACTACAGGCGTTGCAATAACAGCAGCAGCCACGGGTTCAGCCACGGCAGGAGCAGCGACCGCTGCACCACGCACGGGTGCAGGACCGTCACCGGGAGGCCACGCATCGCCACCGGCTACGCGAGGCAGTCCACGCCGCAACTGAGGGACCGACATGAATTACTTACCCGAAGCCTCAAGTGCCGCAATGAGCTGAGGAACGACGGTGAAGACGTCACCCACGACACCAAAGTCTGCGATTTCGAAGATAGGTGCGGTCTCATCCTTGTTGATCGCGATGATGGTCTTCGCGGTCTGCATACCTGCCTTGTGCTGAATAGCACCGGAGATACCGAGAGCAACATAGAGCTGAGGTGATACCTGGACACCGGTCTGACCAACCTGGAAGGTTTGAGGCACGAAGCCTGCGTCAACCGCTGCACGAGATGCACCCACGGCTGCACCGAGGGCGTCTGCGAGCTGCTCAACGAGGACGAACTTCTCAGCGGTGCCGAGACCACGACCACCGGAGACAACCTTGGTTGCACCACGAAGTTCAGGTCGAGTGCTGGTAGGTGCGTCAGCGACCACCAAAGATTCGATCACGGCGGACTTACGACCGGAAGCAGTCACGGCAAGCTTTTCTGCAACAACAGGCTGTGCTGTTCCGCGAGCTTCCACGACGCCCTGGCGAACGGTAATCACCGGAGCAGCAAAGGTCACTGCAGAAGTCACCACGAACGCTCCACCGTAGGCAGAGTGAGAGGCAATGATGCCTTCGGCATCACGACTGACGTCGATGGCGTCGTAGTTGACGGCAGCACCGTTTCGGATCGCGAAGCGAGCAACAACTTCCTTGCTCTGGTCTGAGTGTGCAGCAAGGACAGCAGCTGGCTGAACGAGGGCAGCAGCAGCCTGGAGTGCATCCACGGTGGGGGTGGAGTAAATGCTGCTGTCGCCGTCGGCGAGAAGAACCTTTGTGGCACCGAGACCAGCAGCAGCTGCAGCAAGGGCATCGGCGTGCTCTCCCGCACCCACGATGAGTGCAACAGGGTTACCGAGAACCGAAGCGGCACCGAGCAGGCCCGGGGTGTTCTTGGACAGCTGTCCGTCGGGAGTGCTGTCGAGAAGTACCAGAATGTTGTCAGTCATGATCACGTCCGCCTTAGACCAGTTGGTTCTGCTTGAGGAATTCAGCGAGCTGGTTTCCAGCGTCACCTTCGTCCACGATCTTGACGCCGGCAGCACGTGGTGGCTTGGCCGAAATCTCCGTCATGATGGCGCGTGGCTTTGCCAGCACGTCAATGTCAGCTCCGAGGTCAGCAACCGAGAGAACCTCGAAAGGCTTCTTCTTGGCAGCCATGATGCCCTTGAAGTTGGGGAAGCGTGCATCGGGGAAACGCTCCGTCACCGAGACAATCGCAGGAAGTTCTGCACGCAGCTGCATGGTGACACGGTCGATCACACGCGTTCCGCTGACAGCCTTCTCATCCAGCTCAATGGTGGTGAACCACCGGCACCATCGGTCGACTGGTCACCAGCGATGACCAGGTCGTAACCGATGTGCTTCAGTGCTGCGGCAAGAACTTCAGAGGTCAGCGTGACATCTGCGCCGACGAGTGCCTCATCGGAGATGAGTACTGCGCGGTCTGCTCCCATGGCGAGTGCCTTACGGACACTCGCGGTGGCGTCTTCGGTAGCCATCGACAACGCGACAACTTCCGTGCCGTCGTGCTTCTCTGCATAGGAGATCGCATACTCGAGTGCACGTTCGACGATTTCGTCGAGGACACGTTCGCTCTTGTTACGGTCTGCTAGACCAGTCTCCAGGTCAAGAAAGCGTTCACCATAGGTGTCCGGTGCTTCCTTTACGAGAACAACAATTCTCATGGGTGATCCTTTTGTCGTGAGTTACGCGAAGTGGATGGGTTTAGTTTTCAGCGAGCTTCTGCTTCATCAGGTTGGACCCGATGATGAGCTGCTGAATTTCGCTAGTGCCTTCGTAGAGACGAAGGAGGCGGACGTCGCGGTAGATCTGCTCGACGGGGTATTCGCGGATGTATCCGGCACCACCGTGGACCTGCACACCGAGGTCTGCAACCTTGCCGACCATTTCGGTGCAGTAGAGCTTGGCAACCGAAGGAGCAATACGAGTGTCTTCACCGCTCTGGTATTTGCGAGCAGTGTCGAGGACCAGTGCACGACCGGCCGAGACACCCACCTGCATATCAGCCAGCATGGCCTGGACGAGCTGGAAGTTACCGATCAGTTCGTCACCCTGCTTTGCAATTGCTGCGTAGGCGAGAGATTCATCGAGGACACGCTGTGCCTGACCTACGGCGAGAGCTGCAATGGTGATGCGACCCTTCGCGAGTGAGGTCATTGCTGCCTTGTAACCGATACCGGGCTGTCCACCCACGAGGGCGTCGTCCGTTACCTTGACCTCGTCAAAGTGAACGTCTGCGGTCCAGGCTCCAGCCTGACCCATCTTCTTGTCGTGCGATCCGACGGTCACACCGGGAAGGTTGCTGGGAACGATGAAGACCTCAACCTTGGCCTTACCAGTTTCGTCGGTGACCTTGGCGAATGCCATGAAGACGTCTGCAATGGGTGCGTTGGTGATGTAACGCTTTTCACCGGAGATGCTCCAGCCATCAGCAGTCTTGACTGCCTTGGTGCGCATAGATCCGGGGTTTGAGCCTGCACGGGGTTTGAGCCTGCACCGGTTTCGGTGAGGGCGAAGGAGGCCACGATGTCGCCGCTGGCGATACCTTCGAGCCACTGCTTCTTCTGAGTGTCCGTACCGAAGCCAGCAATAACCTGACCAGCAATACCGTTGTTGGTTCCGAACATGGAGCGGAATGCCAGGCTGGTGTAGCCGAGCTCAATGCCAAGCTCTGCCTGCTGCACGACGTCGAGGCCGATTCCGCCCCACTCCTGGTCAATGGCGTAGCCGAACAGACCGAGGTCCATGGCCTGCTTGCGGAGCGACTGAGGAATCTCGTCGTTCTCGGCGATCTCTCGCTCGAGAGGAATAACTGCCTCGCGGATGAATTCGCGGAGTCCGCCGATGATCTCGACGAAGTCTTCGTGG
>JBEGKV010000055.1:0-6687 GCA_041183925.1 Actinomycetota bacterium | reverse complement strand
AGACCCATGCCGGTGAAGAGAGCAAGTAACGCACCACTCTGGGCGGGTGTCACCCCCGCAATATCAATCAGGATCACCGGCATCCACGCATACATCGCATAGCCCGTAATCGAGGACACCGCGAGAACAGCGCCAATCGCCCAGGCAGTGGGGGAGCGCCACGGGTGGGCCTGGCGGGCAACGTGTGCCTCGTCGGTGACCCCCGAAACTTTTTCGCGGCCGTGCCTGCGGTATTCGATAATCCAAGGAATGAGTGCCACCAGGGCAAAAATGGACCACTGAGCCAGTGATCCTCGCCAGGAAACAACTTCAGAAACAGGAACAGCGATGAGGGCAGGTAGGAATGCGCTGACCGCCATGATCGACATATAGACCGCGGTCAGTGTGCTGACGCGGTCAGGGAAGTATTTGCGCACAACAGGGGGCATGGCCACGTTGGCAAAGCCCATACCCACGAGAGCAACAAGTGTTCCCAAGGCCAGGGTTTGCCAGTTGACCGAAAGCGCACGAATAATGTGGCCGCTGATCATGAGAAGCAATGCCACGATCAGGGTGCGCTCGAGGCCAATCTTCTTCTCAATACGCGGGGTGAATATCCCGCCGGCGGCAAAACTCAAAGGAGCGATAGCGCCCAGGAGTGAAATGGCGAAGGTGTTGAGTTCAAACGTCTCATTGATAGCGGGAATCAGCGGCGACAGCCCCGCCACGGCAGAGCGCATACTGAAGGCGACGAGAGCTATGCCTGCAAACGCGAGAACGCGCCCTGCCCAGAAGGCACGAGGCGCGTTAGTCGCGGACGGGGAACTCACTGTCCCATCCTGTCATTAGCTGGGAGAGTCTGTGGCCTCGAGCAGGTTGTTATCGGGGTCAGTGAGCTCGCCCGCAGTGAGTGGCTTGGGGGCATCGTGTACTTCAATTCCTTCAGCAAGGATCTTGGTGGGATCGATGCCGGGGAATTTGCGTGCCGTGGAGAGCACACGAGTTTCCAGCGAAGAAATGAATCCGTTGTAGTGCTTAACGGTGTTCTCGATAGCTTTGCGGAGATCCTCGGTGTGCTTGGTCATGGTGCTGAGGCGTGAGTAGAGCTCGATGCCGAGATCGAAGAGTTTCTTGGCTTCATCGGTAACGACCTGCTGTTGCCAGGTGTAGGAAACGGTTTTGAGAACAGCCCACAGGTTGACGGGGGACGCTAGTGCGACGCGCTTACTAAAGGCATAGTCCAGCAGGGTGGGGTCTGCTTCTAGAGCGGAAGCCAGCAATGATTCGCTGGGAATGAACGCGAGCACAAACTCGGGGCTGAAGTCGAAACCACTCCAATAGCTCTTCGAGCTCAGGGCATCCACGTGGGAGCGAACAGCCTTCACGTGAGCATCCATCAGCGACTTACGGCGGGCTGCTTCCTCACCGGTTGCCGTGATGGGGATCTGACTAGCTTCCAAATAAGAGTTGAAGGGAACCTTCGCATCGATCACGATGGTCTTGCCGCCGGGCAGGTTAATCACCATGTCGGGGCGGATGGTTCCCCCGTCGGTTTTCATGGTGGTTTGGGTATCAAAATCAACATGTGCAGTGAGACCGGCAACTTCAACGAGGCGACGCAGTTGCGCTTCACCCCAGGTGCCGCGAACACTATTCGAGCTCAGTGCTGAGGCCAAGGATTGCGTGGTGGCTCGGAGTTCTTCCCCGAACTGGCGCGAGGCACTGAGTTGCTGGGCAATCTGTCCATACTGTTCTTGGCGCTGGTTTTCCAAGTCATTGACCTTGGTTTGCATCGCCTGCAACGTTTCTTTCACGGGAGCAAGCGCTTCGAGAACCTTATGTTCTTCTCGCGCGCGGGCAGCGTCTTCATCGACCTTGCGTTCGCTGGTTTCGCGCAGTTCGGTGAGCATCCGTTCTAAGGTCTGGATCTGGTCGTCTTTGCCGGCAAGGCGAGCTTCTGCTGTCGCAACGCGCACAGCGAGCTCGCTGGAGTCACTCGGAACAGCCTTGCGTGAGCGCAAAGCCCAGCCGATGGCAATGCCGGCTATAGCTCCGGCAATGATTCCAAGCACGAGAAAAAGTACTGCATCCATATCTTTAGTGTGTCAGCAGGTACTGACATTTAGGGGTCGCCACGGTTAGAGTGATGGAGCACAGAAGGAATTGATATTCATGTCACAACTCCCCGTTGTCCCTCACTGGATTGATGGGGCACTCCGTCCCGGCAATTCGGGTCGTACCGCTCCTGT
Source organism: Actinomycetota bacterium (assembly GCA_041183925.1). Lineage (GTDB taxonomy): Bacteria > Actinomycetota > Actinomycetes > Actinomycetales > Microbacteriaceae > Aurantimicrobium. Next base: position 4,459 of record JBEGKV010000055.1, on the reverse strand, counting down.
TTATGATCCCGCCTTAGGCATCGAAACCAAGCAGGTCGCTATCGCCAACGCGAGCGAGATCAATGCAGCTATCGCTGCGGCACACGCTGCTTTCCCCAGCTGGCGTGACCAGTCCTTGGCCAAGCGCCAGCAGGTCATGTTTGCGTTCCGAGAGCTGCTTAATGCCCGCAAGGGTGAGCTGGCGGAGATTATTACTTCCGAACACGGCAAGGTGCTCTCTGATGCACTGGGTGAGATCACTCGTGGCCAGGAAGTCGTGGAGTTTGCCTGTGGCTTGAACCAGATGCTCAAGGGCGAATACTCGGAGAATGCCTCGACGGGTGTGGACGTGTATTCCACGCGTCAGCCGCTGGGGGTTGTGGGCATCATCAGCCCGTTCAACTTCCCTGCGATGGTTCCGATGTGGTTCTTCCCCGTTGCCATTGCGGCAGGAAACACCGTCGTACTCAAGCCTTCTGAAAAAGATCCTTCGGCTGCGATCTGGTTGGCACAGCTGCTCACCGAAGCTGGCCTCCCCGACGGCGTCTTCAACGTGCTCAACGGTGACAAGGAGGCCGTGGATGGCCTTCTGGAGCACCCAGACGTTCACGCTATCTCCTTCGTTGGTTCGACCCCTATCGCTCAATACGTCTATGAAACCGGCGCCAAGAACGGCAAACGCGTTCAGGCACTCGGTGGCGCGAAAAACCACATGCTCGTGCTCCCTGATGCAGACCTCGACCTCGTTGCTGACTCTGCGATCAACGCTGGCTTTGGTTCTGCAGGGGAGCGCTGCATGGCAATCTCCGTCGTGGTGGCAGTGGAACCTGTGGCCGACCCGCTGATTGAAAAAATCGTGGAGCGCATGGCCAGACTCACCACAGGTGATGGTCGTCGCAATTGTGACATGGGCCCCTTGGTCACCAAGGTGCACCGTGACAAGGTGGCTTCCTATATTGATATTGCCAAGGCTGACGGTGCAACCGTTGTCGTGGATGGCCGTGAGGGCACCTTCGACGGTGCTGCGGACGGCTTCTGGTTAGGCCCCACCCTGGTGGACAACGTCTCGACCACCTCCAAGGTCTACACCGAGGAAATCTTTGGCCCCGTGCTTTCTATTGTTCGAGTGAAGAGTTATGAAGAGGGCGTGGAGCTCATCAACAACGGTGCCTTTGGTAACGGAACCGCAATCTTCACTAACGATGGTGGTGCGGCACGACGTTTCCAGAACGAGATCGAGGTCGGCATGATCGGCATCAACGTGCCGATTCCTGTTCCTGTGGCCTACTACTCCTTCGGCGGCTGGAAGAACTCCTTATTCGGCGACACCAAAGCACACGGTGCTGAAGGCGTTCACTTCTACACCCGCGGCAAAGCCATCACCAGCCGCTGGCTCGACCCCAGCCACGGCGGCATCAACCTGGGCTTCCCCCAGAACTAAACCACCATGACCGAGACCACCGGAGTGAGACCACCCCGGTGGTCGGTCAGTGCCATCCTGTGGATGAGCGTGCTCACCATCATGGCCACGTTCCAAACTTGGCGCGGTGCCTACATCGACGGCATTTTGTTCTATGCCATCGTGCTCATGCTTGTAGTGGATCGCATCACCGGTGGCCAAATTGTCATTCTGAAAAAGCCCATTGTGGCTCCGAAGATCATCACCCTGGGAATTACAGGTGTGCTGGGTGCGGTTCTCGTGCTTGCTCCGCGCCACAGTTGGATTGACCTCGCAGCGTTTATCGCGATCGGGGTTACGGTGCTCATCGTGGCGTGGGAACCCTATGAGGTCCGGGTGAAGCGTCCCCGCCAAGCGCTGATCAGATCCATGTGGTTTTGGTCTCTTGCCGCAGTGGCTATCTGTCTCTGGGAAGCCACCGCGTTTGTTCTGAGCGTGACGATGCCCGGCGGAAACGAGAATTTCCCCACCATCTCTGTTCTCTTAGATCCCTTCGTGGAAAATATGTGGGGACGTATCGTCTTTGTAGGCCTCTGGCTTGCCGCTGGTTACGGGTTACTCCGGTTCTGGAGGAAGTCGTGATCAGGAGCATCGTTGTTGCCGGTTACATCATCATCGTTCTCGTCGCCATAGGTGTGGAGATATATGCCCAGCGCAAGCCACACGTTATTGCTCCGCTGGGGGACATGTTGGATCGAGTGATGCAGTCTCGAACAACAAGGGTCGGTGTGATTGCTGCGTGGTGGTGGTTTGGCTGGCATTTTGCCTTCGCGGACACCGTCCAGATAGAGCTCTAGCCACTATCGGGCTGTACCGATTCCCAGGTGTGTCAGTAAAGAGCGTTCAATTGCACGCATTTCAGGCAAACTGAGAGCCCCGATGCGCTTGCTCACATGTGAAGTTTTCACCGTGGTGATTTTGTCTACTTGAGCGAAGCTTTCTATTGACTCTCCGTCTGGGGTTTCAAGGCGAATCGCAACCCGAATCCGTCTCAGTTCACTGGGCATGGACGTCAGCGGAATGATAGTGACACTCGAGGCTTCCTGGGCGCTGTCATCTTGGATGATGATGCCTGGACGCGGTTTGCTGGAATACGTTCCACCGGCAACCGTCCAGATTTCTCCGCGTCTCACGCGGGCTCATCCCAAATCCAGCCAGAGTGTTCAGAGAGCCATTCATAAATGTCATCCTGCTCATCTGCTTTGTTGATGCTGGCGTATTCACGTTTCATGTCTGCCAAAAACTTTTCGTTTGTCCGGTCGGGCACCCAGATCTGAAGAAGGCGGTAGCCCTCTTCTTCCATCTTCTTGCGGTGTTGAGCAACTCTCATACGACTAGACTACGATTAACCCTTGTGGCTCTAACTATCGCAATCGTGGGACTGCCCAATGTCGGCAAGTCAACCCTGTTCAACGCTCTGACAAAGAGCACCGTTCTCGCAGCGAACTATCCGTTCGCCACGATTGAGCCCAACGTGGGAGTAGTCAACCTTCCGGATGAACGCCTCGGCGTCCTGGCTGGCATCTTCGGCTCCGAACGCCTGCTGCCCGCAGCGGTGTCGTTCGTCGACATTGCCGGCATTGTGAAGGGTGCTTCCGAAGGTGAAGGCCTGGGAAATAAGTTCCTGGCCAACATCCGCGAAGCTGACGCTATCGCTCAGGTTGTCCGCGGATTCTCTGACCCTGACGTTGTCCACGTCGACGGCAAAGTCAACCCTGCCTCCGACATGGACACCATCAACACCGAGCTGATCTTGGCTGACCTCCAGACACTGGAGAAGGCTGTTCCTCGTATTGAGAAGGAAGTCAAGGGCAAGAAGGCAGAGCCCATTGCTCTCGAGACTGCTCTGGAAGCCCAAAAGGTGCTGAACGACGGCCAGCCGCTGTCGTCCACCACTATCGATCTTGCTCCCATTAAGGAACTGGGTCTCCTCACGGCCAAGCCATTCATCTATGTGTTCAACGTGGATGAAGACGTTCTGGGAGATGACGCGAAGCGTAAAGAACTCGAAGCACTCGTGGCACCCGCCAAGGCTGTTCTTCTGGACGCCAAGCTTGAGTCTGAACTCATTGACCTTGACGCCGCTGATGCAGCCGAGTTACTTGCTTCAACCGGCCAGGATGAGTCCGGTCTGGACCAGCTCGCTCGTATTGGTTTCGACACCCTCGGCCTGCAGACCTACCTCACGGCTGGTCCTAAAGAAGCTCGTGCGTGGACCATTGGCAAGGGCTGGAAGGCTCCTCAGGCAGCTGGTGTGATTCACACTGACTTTGAGCGCGGCTTTATCAAGGCAGAAATCATTTCTTTCCAAGACCTGGTCGACACTGGTTCGGTTGCCGAGGCACGTGCCAAGGGCAAGGCCCGCATGGAAGGTAAGGACTACGTCATGCAAGATGGCGACGTAGTCGAGTTCCGCTTCAACGTCTAGCGAGGAGATCCAGCATGTGTGGAGGTTACGCGCTCGCGGAACCGACGGAGGTGCTGGAAGATGTGTTCACTGTTGATCTCGTGGGGGAGAACCTCCCCGGACCCAGCTGGAACATCAGACCCACCAATCAAGTGCCCGTAGTTGTTGACAGTGTTGATGCCGCAGGAGTCGTACATCGTCGCTTAGAAAGTGCTCGCTGGTCGTTGATTCCCTCGTGGGTCAAGGATGCTCCGCCGAAGTTCTCCACGTTTAATGCTCGAAGTGAAGATGCTGCCTCGAAGGCATCCTGGCGGGATTCTGTGACATCCAAGCGTTGTCTTGTCCCAGCATCGGGCTACTACGAATGGGTTCTCGAGAACGGGGTCAAGGTTCCTCATTACATCCACTCCGACCACACGGTTGCTTTTGCAGGTCTGTATGCGTGGTGGCGCGCAGCAGAGACAGATCCCTGGATGCTCACCGCCACCATTTTGACCATGCCGACGGTTCCGGAGCTTGCTGCCATTCACGACCGCAACCCCGTGCCGATTCCGAAATCTTTCTGGTCGACGTGGCTTGACCCCCTCGTCGTGGGGACTCAGGAACTGGTGGAT
>JBEGKV010000054.1:0-5172 GCA_041183925.1 Actinomycetota bacterium | reverse complement strand
ACAAAACTTCGAGCGCAAATAACAACTCTATAACGACCTGCGGGTCTGTGTCTAGTTGAGATTTCTATGGTGGTGTGAGCAGATGGCAGAACATCCCTCGCTCACCCTCAAATCTTCGGGCCTGCGCGCCAGCATCGAACCGGATCCCTATCAGGACGGTGCATTCATCCTCGAAGTGGATGGAACACCCCAATCCCACGTCTTCATCGATGATCCAGGTGAACTGTTCTTTGAATACATCCGCCGGATCGGACACGTGCTCGATGTCTATGGCGAACCCGGCACCCCGATTACTGCTGTGCACTTAGGTGGCGGTGCACTCACCCTCCCCCGCTATATCGAAGCAACTCGCCCTGGGTCTCGCCAGCAAGTCATCGAACTTGAGCAAGACCTGATCGACTTTGTGCGCGAACACATGCCCCTGCAACGCGGTGCCAACATCCGCATCCGTTACGGCGACGCCCGGGAAGTCATGGGCAAACTGCCCACCGGACTTCACGGCAACGTCGACGTCGTCATCGTGGATGTATTTAGTGGGGCTCGCACCCCTGCGCATGTGACGAGCGTCGAGTTCTATCGGGAGGCAGCACAGCTGCTTTCTCCACACGGCGTGCTGATTATTAACGTGGCGGATGGGCCTGGCCTGGCATTCGCACGGGGCCAGGCCGCCACCGTCCAGGCGGTGTTGCCGAATGTCATTGCCTTGGCCGAGACGCAGGTTCTCAAAGGGCGACGCTTTGGCAACGTTGTTCTCGTGGGCAGCAACGATGACTCGATCGGGGATTGGCTCCCCCGCCTCTTAGCGGGCGGCCCCCACCCTGCAAAGGCGGTGGAGGGCGCAGAAATGACACAGTTCATCGGCAGTGCACCCATCGTGCTGGATTCGACCGCGATTGCGTCCCCCACGCCCAATAAGACGATCTTCCAGATCGCCAAAAAGTAATGGCGGATTTAGACCGGGTCACGACGTGGGCCGATGCGCTCATTCGCCTGCATTTAGACCCTGCCGTGTGGAGTTTCGGTTTTGACCATGCCCGCACGCGTGCCGGTCTGTGTAATTTCACCGATAAACATATTTCGGTCTCCCGGCATCTGGCTGCCAAGTATGACGATGACGAAGTGCACCAGATCTTGTTACACGAAGTGGCCCACGCACTTGCCGGCCCCCGTGCCGGTCACGGCGCAACGTGGAAAAAGATCGCCTACGACCTGGGATATGACGGCAAGCGCACACATGATGGCAGCGCCGCAAACGAGCTCGCCCCCTGGCTGGGAACCTGCCCGGGCGGGCATCAGCATTACCGTTTTCGCAGGCCTGCCAAAGTACTCAGCTGCGGAGAGTGCGGGCGCGGGTTTAATCGCGCCAACATTATTACCTGGGACAAGCGCGAAATCGGATAGCGTGAGAACACAGGGAGAGGCCCTGGACTTATTCGGGGGAATAAAGTGAACGTTTTTCTCAGACTCACGCTCGACTGCGAGCCTGATGTTGCTTGGCGGGCGATAGCTAACCCTGCCGTGTTCACTGCCGTGTCTGGTCCTCTCATGAAGGTGTCTTCCCGCGAGAAGGGTGGCTTTCCGAAAGCCTGGACCGCAACAGGTCCGCATGAGGTTTCGTTGCGTCTGCTGGGTATCCTTCCGATGGGACACCAGCTCATTGATGTGAGTTTTAGTGAACGCCCCGGCGGTGTGCGGATGATGATCGACTCTGGCAGACCCATCAGCGGACCGTTAAAGATTGTCTCCGGCTGGGATCACCGCATGGCAGTCTCTGCTGCTGACGGGAACAGAACCCTCTACCGCGACCGCTTAGTCGTGAAAGCAGGACTCCTGACGCCCTTTATCTTCATGGGCATGTGGACGTTCTGGCAGATTCGCGGAGCCAAGCTGAAAAAGCTTGCCCGCACCTGGAACTAACTGCCTAGTCGCCGAGCGACTCAGACTCGTCGATGGAGACCATCGCGTCTGCTGACGCAAGAGCCTTAAGTTCGAGGGAGAATTCGCGCATAGCTTCGCGCTGACGCTCAAGAATCTCCCGGTGACGTTCCGCTTTCTGCAACATGTCTGCAGCGTGCTCTTCAAAGAGAAGAGTCAACGTTTCGGCACGTGAACGAGCGCGACTAATCAGGTTCGTAGATGCAGTACGAGCGGCAACCAGAAGCGCTTCGGCATCCAGACGGGTGCGCGCGACGTATTCTTCGGTCTGATCGTTGAGGGCATCTGCTTCTTCAGCAGCATTGCGCTGAATCTCAGAAGCTTCAGCTGCCTGCGCTTGAAGAACAACGACAGCTTCCTCGTGACGAATGAGACGAGAGCGTTCTGCTTCTTCGAGCTCCAACTTGATTTCACGCTCAATGCGCAGCTGTTCACGCTCGGTGATTTGGCGCAAAGTTTCAAGTTCAGTCTTGACGTCTTCGATTTCCTGGTGCAGACGTGAGCGAACCTCAGCTGCATCACGTTCAACTTCAGCCAAGAATGCTGCCTGGCGACGCTGGGCAGTTTCCTTGATGGTCTGGCCCTGGAGAAGCAGTGCTTCAGCCTTCATGGAATGTTCAGCGACTTCGCGCTCCACATCAAGGCGCTTCTCTTCAATCTGAGTCTCAACTGCAGAGACCAGGCTGGTGGCCTTGTCCCGCGCATGACGGGTGAGCTGATCAGCTTCCGCACGTGCAGATTCACGAGCAACCTTGGCATCAGCTTCAGCGTCATTGACGAGTTTGTCGGCTTGCTCTTCGGCTACGCGCAGAGTCTGCTCGAAGGCAGAACCCAGGTCAGCGAAGGTGGGCTTGGCGTTGGAGCGACGCAATGCATCGCGCAGATCCGCAAGTTCACGCTCGAGCTTGTCCACGGTGGCAAGACCCGCACGGCTGGTCTGCTGGAGTTCCTGCATCCGTGCTTCAGCATCGCTGAAAACACGCTTGACATCTGCGGGGTCATAGCCGTTCTTGCGAACGGAACGGAACGTGCGAGTAACGTCCATGACTATTTCTCCCCACCAGACGCGGAGGTGTCATTCATGTTGAGCGACTCGACAGTCAATTCTTCGTCAGCCTCGAACGCAAACTCGGCTTCATCCAGGCTGACTTCCGTCAGCGCGTTGATGCGCAGTTCTGAGTTGAATGCTTCGACGGATTCACGCTCAAGAGTCAAGTCGTTGACCAGGGCTTCTCCGGTTTGGAGCAGAGCAGCGTTGCGCTCTTCCAAACGTTCCGTCAACGTGGCAGCACGCGCACGCGCACGGCGCACAATTCCTGCAGCACGCTCGCGTGCTTCGCGAACGAGTGCAACGCCTTCTTCACGTGCCGTGGCGAAAGCACGCTGTGCATCCGCAGTGATTTCAGCTGCACGCGCAAGGGCTTCATCGAGCTGCGCCTGCGAGTCAGCGAGGAGCTGGCCGATGTACGTCTCGTTCTCAGCGGCAAGACGTGCACTTTCACGCTCAGCCTTGGCACGAGCTGCGTCAATCTCATCGTTGATGCGACGCTGGTCCCGCTCGTGGAGCTGACGCAGCGTGGCAATCTCGTTGCGAGACTGATCTACTTCTGCAGCAAGTTCCGCTTCGAACTGCGAGCGCTTCTGCTCACCCTCGGCGGAGATAGCGGCAGCAAGTTTTTCTGATTCGATGAACTGCGCCTGAGCAGAATCAAGTTGTTGGTGAGCAACGCGGAGAGTGGATTCAAACTTCTTTTCAGACTCTGTCTGCAAACGAGTTGCCCGGGTCTGCGCTTCCGCAACAGCCTTCTCAGCTTGCTTCTTGGCCGTGTCGACCAAAGTTTTGGCGTCAACCTCTGCTGAGCGACGTGTTTCTGAGCTCGACTTCTGCGCATCTGCGAGGAGCTTGCCAGCCTGCTCTTCTGCCACACGGAGCGTCTGCTCAAAAGCAGCACCCAGGTCAGAGAAGGACGGCTTTGCGCTGGAGCGCTTGAGCGCGCTGCGCACCTCGGCAACCTCACGGCTGAGGGTATCGACTTTCTTATCTACTTCCGCGCGCTCAGCTTCAAGACGAGCCAGTTCAGCTTTGACATCACCGAGGGCAACATCAACTTGTTCAGGGTCGAGACCGCGCTTAGAAAGCACAACGGGGAGGGAATTATCCACGGTGTCCTTTCACTGAACGAGCGGATTTAAGAGTTAGAACAAGTATATGGTCAGATTTTGAGGGAATTTTAGGACTTTAGTACAACGCTGAGGGTATTCACCCTGAGTTCACAGGGTTAGTAGAGCGCTCCCACAGAGGCCAGGGCTGCACGGAGGAGAACTCCACGTCCACCCTCCATCTCCTCGAGTACCGATGGGGTGATGGCTTCCTGGGGGGTGAGCCACGTTAGCTCGAGAGCATCCTGGCGAGGATCACAGGTGCCAGTCACGGGCACGACATAAGCCATCGAGACGGCATGCTGACGTTCGTCAGTGAACTGGGAGATACCCGGAAGGGGGAAATACTCCGCCACGTGACAGGGTGTGGGGTTAGCCGGAAGCAACGGGAAGGCCATAGGGCCCAGGTCCTTCTCGAGGTGACGAAACAGTGCATCGCGCAGTGTCTCGCCATACATGACACGGCCAGAGACAATCGTGCGGGTCATCTCACCGGTTGCATTGGCCCTGAGTAGTAGGCCGACTTCGGTAACGACGCCCAAACCGTCAACGCGCACAGGGACAGCTTCCACATAGAGCAGCGGAAGACGACGGCGAATGTTCGCCAGTTCGTCTTCGCTGAGCCAGCCGCCGTTGGGATCAGGAGTTCGCACGCTCATGACTTATTTCTACCTTTGTTCGACATTAACTCAAGGAACGACAGGCTCGAAAGAATACCCAGGATGCTCAAAAAAGAACCAATAGACAAAATGCTTCCGAAAGAACCAATAGAGCCAATCGAGAAAGCAGAGCCCCTGGACCCAATCGAGAGAACGGAGTTCTTGGACCACAGGCTCAGTACAGAGTTCTCAGAGCCCACGCTCCAGAGCGAATTCTTGTTTCCCATGGCTTCACCCTAGCTGGGCTACATTTCGCACAGTTAACAGCTTGCTGAAAACTTATGCCTTCGAGGTGAACCCACCGACAGGACGCAGATAAACAGATCCGAGGCTGTCCAGGATTTCTTTGGCCTCGCCCTGTGGGGTGCCATAGACAACTAGTCCATCGATGCTGGCCGTTTCACCGTATGCCTCGCCA
>JBEGKV010000053.1:0-5219 GCA_041183925.1 Actinomycetota bacterium | reverse complement strand
GTTCGGTCGCTGGTTGCGCATTGTCGTCGGCCTTGTTCTCGCCATTGCCGCATTGACATGGGGTCCCGTGGGAGCCATCTTCTTCTTCCTCGGACTGGTGTTAATCTCCGTGGGTGCTTCTGACACGTGCTTGTTGGCCCCCCTGTTTGGTCGTGGTTTCAACGGCAACGAGTCACGTCGTTCCTAATACTCTGTTACTGAAAAGCCCTCGGTTGATTCCGGGGGCTTTTCTCTTTCATTGCAGTGTGAGTACTCTCGATGCATGACCGAAAAAGTTCAGGGCCCTGCCTCCTATTTCCCCTCCATTGAGAAAAAGTATGGCCAGCCCATCGCGCACTGGATGAGTGCCCTAGATGCTGTCAAGGACAAGAAACACCTGGAGCAGGTCAACTATCTCAAGACCGAACACGGAATGGGTCATGGTCACGCCAACGCCGTAGTTGCGGTCTATCGAGTGGACAACGGGTTGTAATGTCCATTTCTGAGATTGATGCCTACATCTCGGCACAACCAGAACCGCAACGCTCCACGCTGGAGGGGCTCCGCAGACAAATCCTGGCGGTGATTCCCGAAGCCGAGCAGTGTATTTCTTATGGCATGCCGGGGTTCCGCGTGCAGGGCACGGTTGTTGCCGGGTTCGCTGCGTATCAGAAACACATCGGCTACTACCCACACTCAGGTCAGGTCTTCCGAGAAATGATGGAAGACCTTCACGACTACGTTGTCTCGGAAAAGGGCGGGGGAGTGAAGTTCCCCATCGACACTGCTGTTCCGGATGCTGTGATCGAAAAACTCATTGCCGTCCGGATGAGTCAGGCTTTTCCGAACTCGTAGCTCCTTCGTCAAGAACTGCGGGGGAAGTGAGTTTCTTTGTGCAGTTTTCCCTCGCGCGTGTAGGTGCCCCAGGTGCCGACCTGAATGCCTCGATCAAACTGTCCCCTGCGCATGAGCGTTCCGTCTGTGCGGAACCACTCCCACAGACCATGAAGCTCACCGTCTAGTTCGAATCCTCGGGCTTTGACGCTTCCTGAGGAATACGTATCCACGCGCTCTGTGGGTGTGCTCACAGCATCAGCATAACTTTCTCACTGCTGACGCACATCTGCTCGCAATACACTCAGACCATGACCGAAGAACAGCCCTACACCCTCGTTCGTGAATACGACGGTTTCGAGGTTCGCCACTATCCGGACTATGTCCTGGTTCAGGTGGACGTCACAGGTGACTTCATGCGTGCGGGAAATGTGGCCTTCGGCCCGTTGGTGAGCTACATCTCTGGCAATAACGTGACGAGTCAAAAAATCGCCATGACGGCTCCTGTCATTCAAGAAACTCGAGAAGATCAGTCACACACCGTCTCTTTTGTGTTGCCCAAGGGGATGGATATTTCTCAGGTCCCGCTTCCCCGGAATTCACGCGTCACGACGAAACATGTTCCGGCCCACTTCGCAGCAGCGATGAAGTTTGGTGGCGGGTGGAATGCAGACCGTTTTCAGAACAATGGCGAAACCCTGTTCAAGAAGGCACACCTGGCAGGCCTCGTCACCGATGGAAATGTCTACTTCGCCCGTTTTGATCCGCCCTGGAAGCCTTGGTTTCTCAAACGCAATGAAGTACTCATTGCGGTCCAGTCGCCTTCGGCCTAACCGCATAGGATTGGGGGCATGCCCAAGCCTTACAGCCTCCAAGTTTCAGAAGATATCAATGCGCCCATCCAGGCAGTATTCGACGTCGTCAACGACCTCAACCAGCTGGAAGCATGGTCACCTTTTAGCGCCATGGACCCCAGCATCGTCAGCGTGGTGAGTGAGCCCGCTTCGGGTGTTGGTTCGGTGTATTCCTGGAAGGGCAAGCGCATCGGCTCAGGCTCCATGACCATGACAGTGTGCACGAAGCCCTACAAAATCGCTTTCGACATGGACTTCAACGGCAAGGACAAGGCGCTCAGCGAATACCTGCTCACCGAAACGGAGAACGTCACCACCATTACCTGGTTCCTCGGTGGTGAACGAGGTGTGGGCGGTCAGCTGATGAACATGCTGTTCAAGTTCGACAAGATGATGGCAAAGAACTTTGCCGATGGTCTTGAATCACTCAAGAAGCTTGTTGAAGCAAAGACAACAAAGTAGTTAGTGTCCTAAACCGCTGACCGCGGTCACAGCCTCAATCAGTGCGGCAGACGTGGCAGACAGCTCTTCGGCAGTTGTGCTGTGGCTCATGCTAAATCGCACTGACGTTTGCGCGGTGTCCGGATCGATGCCGCACGCGAGCAATACGTGTGAGGGCTCATCGCTGCCGGCAGCACACGCGGAACCGCTGGAGACAATCACCCCACGCTGTTCGAGTTCGAGCAACAGTGTTTCTCCGTTCAGGCCGGCAAAAGTAAAGCTGGCAATGCCGGGGTGACGCCTCGTGGGGTGACCGGTCAGGACGGCAACGGAAACTGAGTCGGTGACCTGAGCGATGAAGTCATCTCGCAGTGCGCCCATTCGTTCTGCTTCCCACTGCGGGGCACCGAGAGCAGTTACTGCAGTGGCCAGAGCTACAGCCCACGCGACATTTTCTGTGCCCGAGCGGCGATCGAATTCTTGTCCGCCCCCGTGGAGCAGCGGCTCCACGGCCAGGCGACCACGAATATAGGTCGCTCCTGAACCTTTAGGAGCGCCCAGTTTGTGTCCAGAGAGCGTGAGCGCATCCACTCCCGAGACGGTCGTTCCGTTCTTCCCGACGCGCAGATCAAACCAGCCGGCTGCTTGCACAGCATCGGTGTGCACGAGCGCGCCCACAGCATGTGCTGCCTGAATGATTTCGGCCAGCGGATGCACCGTTCCGATTTCGTTATTCGACAGCATGAGAGTAACCAGTGTGGTGTCTGGGCGGAGCGTGGCCTGCAGTTCCGAAAGACTGATGTTGCCGTGCTCATCGACGCTGAGCATGCTGATCTCGAAGCCGTGAATACGCTCCAGATAATCCAATGTGGCCAGAACTGCTTCATGCTCTGTGGGTGCAGAAATGATGTGTTTTCCCCGAGGATTTGCCACAGCAAGCCCCGAAATTGCAAGATTGTCACCCTCGGTGCCGCCGGAGGTGAACACCAGATCAGAGGCAGGGCAGTCTAGCCACGCTGCTATACGCGAGCGGGAATCTTCCAGGGCATTCCGCGCGCGAAGTCCGAGCTCGTGAGTGCTGGAGGGGTTACCAAACTCAGCTGTCAACCACGGCCAGGCTGCCTCGAGCGCCGCCGGGAGAACCGGAGTCGTGGCAGCGTTGTCGAGGTAGATCACGAGATAGTCCTAGAGATCAATCGTGACGTCAAGGCCCAGATCCAGGGCGCGAGCAGAGTGGGTCAGTGCCCCAACAGAGATGACATCCACCCCGGTTTCAGCAATAGCGCGCACCGTCGACAGGTTCACACCGCCGCTGGCTTCGACTACGGCTCGGTGAGCCACCTGGGCGACCCCGGTAGCCAAGTCGGAGAGGGAGAAATTATCCAACATGATGATGTCGACTCCGCCAGCAATGACAGGTTCAATCTGGTCGAGGCGATCAACTTCCACCTCAAACTTGACCCCCTCGGGGAGTTCACTTTTGACGCGGCGCAGTTCTGTCGTGAGATCTTTCCCACCGGCTAGCAATACAGCGAGGTGGTTGTCTTTGGCCATGAACGCCGTGGAGAGATTGAGGCGGTGGTTTGTTCCGCCACCGCAGACAACGGCATGACGTTCGAAAGCTCGAAGGTTGGGTGTGGTTTTCCGGGTGTCCAGAATAGTTGCCTGGGTACCGGCCACAGCATCTACATACTCTGCTGTGAGGGTGGCTATGCCGCTCATGCGCTGGGTGAAGTTCAGCCCAATACGTTCAGCAGTGAGGATACCTCTGGCAGGTCCACTCACTCGGGCAAGTTCATCCCCGGGGACAAACCGGTCGCCATCCTGCTTGAGTAATTCCACGCGAATGCGAGGGTCTGTCAAACGAAAAGCTGCCTCGAAGACCTCAGCACCGGCAAAAGTGCCAGGTTCACGAGCCGCAAGAACTGCCGTAGCAGTGGCATCCTCTGAAATCGCAAGGAGGGAGGTGATGTCCCCGGTGGGGGCGTCCTCGTGCAGAGCTTCTGCAACGACGCGATCTATGGTTTCTTGATCCAACATGACTACGCCTTTCGAACCAGCGAGATGGGACGGGCGAACGCAGGGTTCGTGTCAGGGAAGTCCAAACGGTAGTGACCACCGCGAGATTCCTCACGAGCCCGTGCAGCTTCAGTTACTGTTCGAGCAAGCAAAAGAAGATTGGCATCTTCCCAGTCGGGGAACAAGCGGTGCGCAGGATCAGCAGGACGCCAGGAATGCAATTGCGACAGTGCGTTGTCCAGTTCCTTCTCTGTACGCGCAAGACCCACACTGTCCCACATCAAGGTCTGAAGTTCAACGCGGTCCACAACCTGTGCCGTGGACGTGTGGTCAGGCTCTACAAGCTCAAGTTCTGCCACGCGGCCAGTATCTGCCCAGCGCACGCCAGGTGCATTCTCAGGCCACGGCTTACTCAGTGCTTTGACCGCGCGGTGGGCAAAGACGACTGATTCAAGCAGAGAGTTGGACGCCAGACGGTTTGCTCCGTGGGCACCCGTGCACGCAACCTCACCCACAGCAAAAAGCCCAGGAATGGACGTGCGACCAAACGTATCGGTGGCGATGCCACCCATCCAGTAGTGCGCAGCGGGAGTCACCGGAATAGGTTCGCTACCCCAGTTCAGGCCATAGGAGCGGCACGCTTTCGTGATGCTGGGGAAGCGCTCGGCCAGATAGTCGCTACCCAGCGCAGTTGCATCAAGCAGGACAGGCTGACCGCCCTGGTTCATCATGGTCTGTTGAATTCCGCGAGCCACCACATCACGCGGCGCCAACTCAGCGAGGGGGTGAATCTTGTGCATGAAGCGCTCGCCGTGGGCATCGATGAGGACAGCACCTTCACCGCGGACAGCTTCAGAAATGAGGAAGGAACTGGGCACTGCCAACGCGGTGGGGTGGAATTGGTAAAACTCCACATCAGCCAATATCGCCCCAGCTCGGAAAGCAGCTGCTACTCCATCACCCGTGGTCACCGCGGGGTTTGTGGTGTGACGATAAAGCTGGCCGGCACCACCGCTGGCCAAAATGACAGCATCCGCGGGGAGAAAATGCATGCCGTCAGCATCGAGGACCTGCACGCCGGTGACCCGGTTA
>JBEGKV010000052.1:0-8411 GCA_041183925.1 Actinomycetota bacterium | reverse complement strand
GCCATGACCATGGCTGTTCCGTCTAACCAGGGAGCGATGCGCAGGGTGCTCATATCGGGAATCATGGCCATGTCGCCGTAGCCGCGTTCCCAGCTAGAGATGGAGTAACCGTCGACGGTGTTGTTTTCTACGTCAACCGCAAACAGGTAATTACAGCATTCAGCACCATGTGCCATGACATCTTCGACAAATAGGCGTGCCGAGATGCGCTTGCCTACTAAGCGACCCTGCATGTCAGTGAAAGAGACGATGACAGTGTCAACGCTTGCTTCCGTCTGTGACAAGTGCCTGAAGAGCTTCGGGGGTGAGGTTTCCTGCTGCAGTGGCCATGATGGCTCTCTTCCTTGAGGTAGGTATTCCAACCATTAGACCACTCTATTTAGAGAACCCTGTCAAGACTGGGGCTATTAAGACCATAAATTTTTTTGGTTAACAAATTGTTAAAGGTAGTTACAAGAACCACATTGAGGCATATAGTCGACTCCAAGGAAACTCACAGTGTTGTGTGCCTCACCTCAGTTCGAGGTGCTCAACCCGAGCAGAAGGAAAACCATATGTCCAAAGACACATTGAAAGTCTCGGGTGTGACATACACAACCGCTGACGCTGGATATTTCAAGAAAAGAACGCTTAAGCGTTCTGCTGGCCTGTGGGGGCTGTGGGGTCTGGCAGTAGCCGCCGTTATCTCGGGAGACTTCTCTGGATGGAACTTCGGTATTGGCTTTGCCGGTTTTGGCGGAATGCTGATTGCCTTCGCCGTACTGATCTTTATGTACTACGGAATGATGTTCAGCATCGGTGAGATGGCGGCCGCAATGCCCCACTCCGGTGGCGCATATTCCTTTGCACGATCTGCAATGGGTCCATGGGGTGGATTCGTTACCGGTCTTGCAGAAACCATCGAGTACGTCGCGACAACCGCTGTTGTGGTTTATTTCTCCGCGTCGTATGCAAACAGTGTGACGACGGAACTCCTCGGACTCAACCTTCCGATGTGGGTGTGGTACATCCTGCTCTACGGCGTTTTTGTACTGCTCAACGCTGCAGGTTCTGCTCCTTCAAGTTCGCCATCGTGGTGTCCATCATCTCGATCGCCATTCTTATTGTCTTCTCGCTCATGGCCGTGTTCTCGGGCAAGCTGGACTTCAACTCTCTCTGGAACATCGCACCTGATGCGGGACAATCCACGTTCCTGCCTCACGGCTGGGTTCCCATCCTGTTTGCTCTTCCCTATGCCATGTGGTTCTTCCTCGGTATTGAAGAACTGCCACTGGCTGCAGAAGAGTCCCACAACCCTGTCAAGGACATTCCTCGCGCAGGTCTCATCGCTCGCACCACCCTGATCATTACTGGTCTGTTGGTTCTCTTCCTCAACACCGCACTCGTGGGTGCTGATGGAATCAGTGCAGCCGGAGAGCCACTGCTTGACGGCTTCCGGGCAATGGTGGGCGACGAGGCAGCGGCTGTATTGGCCCTGTTCGCCCTGATTGGTCTGCTTGCCTCGCTGCAAGGAATCATGTTCGCCTACGGACGAAACATGTACTCCCTTTCGCGTGCGGGCTACTACCCCAAGTTCCTCTCCCTCACCGGTAAGCGTGAAACCCCCTGGGTTGCACTCACCGTGGGTGCGGTTATCGGATTCCTTGCATTGATTGCAGTGGACTCGATGGGTGGTGCCACCGGTGTTGCTGGAGCAATCGTGCTCAACATCGCCGTCTGGGGTGCCGTCATCGCCTACGTATTGCAGATGATTTCGTTCCTCATTCTGCGTAAGAAGTTCCCCAATGCAAACCGTCCCTACAAGAGCCCCTGGGGTATCTCGGGTGCGGTTATTGCGGCAATCATCTCGATTGCGATCTTCTTCGGGTTCTTCATTAACGAACCTGCCCGCCCAGCAATTATTGCGATTGCTGTGATTTACGTCATCATGTTGGTGATCTTCGCCCTCTATGGTCGTAAGCGTCTCGTTCTTTCTCCCGAGGAAGAATATGCCGTCTCTGGTGGTCTGCACGGTGATCCTCAAAAAGAGGGTTACGGCGGAAAAGTAGAGGACGAACTTCTTGCCTCTGACGGAGTCGACGAGAAGTAGTCACCTCTCAATCGAATCTGGGGCCGATCCTGTCCAGGGTCGGCCCCTTTTCTCTGCCAGAATTAACCCATGACTGAACACAACCTCACTAAGCCAGAAATCGATGCTCCTATGGGAGATGCTCCTGCCGAGCTCACCATCACGGACATCGTCGTCGGTGACGGCGCTGAAGCCACTCCCGGTGCCACTGTTGACGTGCACTACGTCGGTGTCGAATACGAAACCGGCGAAGAGTTCGACGCATCCTGGAACCGCGGCGAATCCATCAACTTCCCCCTGCAGGCACTCATTGCAGGGTGGCAAGAAGGTATCCCCGGAATGAAGGTCGGCGGACGCCGCATGCTCGTCTGCCCTCCCGCGAAGGCATACGGTCCAGCCGGTGCAGGCCACCGTCTCTCGGGCAAGACCCTCATCTTCGTCATTGACCTGTTGGGCGTGAGCTAAACAGTGACATTCCCTGCCATCGACAGCACCGCTGTGCGGTGGTCAGTACCACGCGAGAAGGTCGCCAGCGCTCTGGCCGAACGTCCGTTGCTCATCATGATGCACGGCTACGGCTCGAACGAGGGCGACCTCTTCTCGTTGGGGCAATACCTGCCCGAACAATTTGTTATCGCCTCGCTTCGCGCACCGCTGCAAGCTGGGCCCGGCTATGCCTGGTTCCATATTGACTATGACGCAGAGAATACGTCGCTGCGCAGAGACATCAACGAAATCTCAGCCTCCACTCATAGCCTCATCGAGTGGATTGACGAACTCGAAGCCGAGGTCGGTGGGCTGGGAGACGTGGCGCTGTTGGGATTCTCCCAAGGTGGCGTGATGTTGACACAGCTTTTCCGCCACCAGCCTGAGCGCTTCACCGCCGGAGTGTTCTTGGCCAGCTTTGCGGTCAACGACACCACCGAAGGTGGCACTGAACGTGATCAGGCTCTGGCAGATGTGAAGCCACCTTTGTTTTGGGGGCGTGATACCCAAGATCCTGTGATCACTCCTGATCTCATCGACTTCTCCAGGCGATGGTTACCAGAACATTTTGATCTGGAAGCCCAGCTTTATCCCCACGTTGGCCACAGCCTTTCCCTCGAAGAAATCGAGGATGCGGCAGCCTTCTTGAGGAAGAACGTCACCGGCTAGATCTCTACTTCCACCTGCTTGATACGGGCGGTATGGCCGCGCACGACAGAAACTCGTGACTTTGCAACCCCATAGTGGTCAGCAAGAAGCTTGATCACGCCCTCGTTGGCGGCGCCATCGATGGCTTTCTCCCGCACGTAAAGGATAAGTTCGTCGCCCACTTCCTCGATGAGGGGGCCTTTCGTGCTGCCGGGTTTCACCCGAACGACCACGCGCACGATTACTTCAGGGGCTGAGGGCCGTACTTATTCGAACCGGCGTTACTGGGCTGCAACATGAAAATCAGCTCGATCAGGCCACCCAAGCTGGGGATCAGGAAAAGGAGGAAGAACCACCCGCTCAAGCCTTGGTCGTGCAGGCGGCGAATGGTCACCGTGATGGTACCGAGCCATAAGAACAGCGCGATAGCTCCGGCTGCTATCAAGAAGGGAAGCAGTGCCCACACATCCTGGGCCTGAATCAACATGGCCACCATAATCACGGGAACGATGGTGACGAGCTGAACAATAATGACGAAAAGAATCCAGTACCAATATTCGGACCGGGGAGAACGTCCCTGGATCTTGGTCGACTTGGAAAATACGGATTGCACTGCTTCAGCGAAGGTCATAGACCTATCTTGACCTATCCCGGCTCGGCGGGGAAAGAAAACTGCCCCTCGCCGTGTGGCAAGGGGCAGTTGTTCATCTGTGACTAGGCGGCTTTCGGGTTAGCTCCGAAGCGGTTGTTTGAAGGATCGCTGTCCTTGACGTACCAGACCAGCAAGAAGATCCAGCCAACAAGGGGGATCAGACCGAACAGGACGAACCAGCCCGACTTGTTGATGTCGTGCAGGCGGCGAACCGAATAAGCCAGTGAGGGAAGGAACAGGCCGAGGCTCACGATAAGCGAGAGAGTTCCGAAGAAGCCGTCACTTCTGCCACCAGAGAGCAGGCTCAGAATAAAGCTCACGATGACCTGGAACAAAGTCCAGTACCAAAAGCCAGAGCGGCGGGTGCGGCCCTGGAAGTTAACGTAGTTCGCAAAACCAAACTTGATGGATTCAATGAATTTCATAATGAATCTCCTCTTTTCTGAGGTTGTGGGATTCACAACCAATACTTTCAGGCTACTCCCGGGCGGTTAACAACAGGGGAAAGAGTGGTTATTGGCGCGCCAAGGCTCTGGTAACATTGTGAAGTTGCCGTCTAACGGCCGCGGATTAAGAGAGCTCAGACATTAGGTCATGGGCGCCGCGCAACGAGGTACTAAGAAAGGGGATCCCCACATGGCACTTGAAGCAGATGTCAAGAAGGCGATCATCGACGAATATGCAACTCACCCCGGTGACACTGGATCTCCTGAAGTTCAGGTTGCTCTTCTCACCAAGCGCATCAAGGACTTGACCGAGCACCTCAAGGAGCACAAGCACGACCACCACTCACGTCGTGGACTGCTGCTGCTCGTTGGTCAGCGTCGCCGTCTTCTCGGCTACCTGTCCGATGTCGACATCACTCGCTACCGTAAGCTCATCGAGCGCCTCGGTCTGCGTCGCTAGTCGAATACAGACACTTCAGCAGAAGCCACCCTTCGGGGTGGCTTCTGTGGTTAACGCACTTTCTTTACCTGACATTCATCTTTGAATCACAGCCTTCATGGGCTTATCGAGGGTTTTAAGGTACTCTGAGAGAAGAGCAGGCAGGCAGTTCGCTGGTCTTCGGTGGTGGTTTACCAACAGATGTTGGTGGATTTCTACTGGTGGCCAGCACGAAGTCTGATACTCGTGCAACGTTTGTCCGTGCTTGAACGGCTTCGTTCTGCCTTGCTGCGCTCTGAATGTATGAGTCGGAACCCACACGGGGTAACGACGATAAACAAAGGAGAAAGACCTTAATGGAAGGTCCAGAAATCAAATTCGCCGAAGCCGTTATTGATAACGGTAAGTTCGGTAAGCGCGTGGTTCGTTTCGAAACCGGACGCCTCGCACAGCAAGCTCAGGGAGCCGTCGCGGCATACCTGGATGAAGAAACCATGTTGCTTTCTGCCACTTCGGTGAGCAAGCAGCCCAAGGATAACTTCGACTTCTTCCCCCTGACTGTAGACGTTGAAGAGCGCAGCTACGCAGCGGGCAAGATCCCCGGATCGTTCTTCCGTCGTGAAGGTCGTCCCTCGACCGAGGCCATCCTGGTCTGCCGTCTGATCGACCGCCCACTGCGCCCCTCTTTCGTGGATGGTCTGCGTAACGAGGTTCAGATCGTTGTCACCGTGCTTTCTATTGCTCCAGGTGAGTTCTACGACGCACTGGCTATCAACGCTGCCTCGGCATCGACTCAGATCTCCGGTTTGCCCTTCTCCGGTCCAATCGGTGGTATCCGTATGGCCCTCATCGATGGTCACTGGGTGGCATTCCCCACTGTTGACCAGCTCGAAGACGCTGTCTTCGACCTCGTCGTTGCAGGTCGCATCGTTGTCGACAAGGACGGCAAGGAAGATATCGCCATCATGATGGTGGAGGCAGAAGCAACCGAAGGTAGCTGGAACCTCATCAAGGCTGGCGGCATCAAGCCCGACGAGGCCATCGTGTCTCAGGGTCTGGAAGCATCCAAGCCTTTCCTCACCTCGCTCATCAAGGCACAGGAAGAGCTCGCACGTCAGTCGGCCAAGGAAGTTCAGGACTACCCCGTCTTCCTGCCTTACTCTGACGAGCTCTACGCAGCAGTGAGCGACCTCGCTCTTGCTGACCTCGAGAAGGTGTACCTCATCGCAGACAAGATCGAGCGTCAGAACGCTGACGACGAGGTCAAGGCACGCGTCAAGGAAGCTATCGTTGCTCAGGTTGCTGACGGCAAGCTCGAAGAGGTTGCTCTCAACCAGTTCGGTGCGGCATACAAGTCGGTCACCAAGAAGGTTGTGCGCGGACGTATCCTCACCCATTCCTCGCGTTCACGGTTCCGCTATCTTCCAGCGTGGAGAGACCCAGATCATGGGTATCACCACCTTGAACATGCTGAAGATGGAACAGCAGATTGATTCGCTGTCACCCATCACGTCGAAGCGCTACATGCACCACTACAACTTCCCCCCATATTCCACCGGTGAAACCGGTCGTGTGGGTACGCCTAAGCGCCGCGAAATCGGTCACGGCTTCCTGGCTGAGCGTGCACTCGTTCCCGTGCTTCCTGCACGTGAAGAGTTCCCCTACGCCATCCGTCAGGTCTCTGAGGCTCTGGGCTCCAACGGTTCGACCTCGATGGGTTCGGTCTGTGCATCGACTCTGTCGCTGCTCAACGCCGGTGTTCCTCTGCGCGCACCTGTTGCAGGTATTGCTATGGGTCTGGTTTCTGACCAGGTCAACGGCGAGACCCGCTATGCAGCTCTGACCGACATTCTCGGTGCAGAAGATGCTCTCGGCGACATGGACTTCAAGGTTGCTGGTACATCTGAATTCATCACCGCGATTCAGCTCGACACCAAGCTCGACGGCATCCCTGCCTCCGTGCTCACCGGTGCGCTGACTCAGGCGAAGGAAGCTCGTACCGCGATCCTCGCCGTAATCAACGCAGCAATCGACGGTCCTGACGAGATGGCAGCTACTGCTCCTCGCGTGATCAGCGTTCAGATTCCTGTGGACAAGATCGGTGAGCTCATCGGACCCAAGGGTAAGACGATTAACACCATCCAAGACGAGACTGGTGCAACCATCTCGATCGAAGATGATGGAACCGTCTACATCGGTGCAACCGATGGTCCTTCCGCTGAAGCCGCTCGCGCACAGGTTAACGCCATTGCGAACCCCACCAACCCTGAGGTTGGCGAGCAGTTCCTTGGAACCGTTGTGAAGCTTGCAACCTTCGGTGCGTTTGTCTCCTTGCTTCCTGGCAAGGACGGCCTGCTGCACATCTCTGAGGTGCGCAAGCTCGCTGGTGGCAAGCGTGTGGAGAACGTTGAAGACGTTCTCTCCGTTGGTCAGAAGGTTCTCGTCAAGATCACCAAGATCGATGACCGTGGCAAGCTCTCGCTTGAGCCCGTTCTCGAAGGTGACGACGCAGTGGCTGCCGAAGGCGACGCTGAGTAACACTCACTCCATGGCGATGCCCGTCCCACCTCGCGGTGGGGCGGGCATTCGTCTTTTTCGAACATATTTCACATCTTCGCTAGACGAATGGTCTGTCGTAACATCGCTGTGACATTTATGTTCTATCGTCAGAAATATGAGCGGGGAAGCTACTGAATTCACACCCGGGGACAGCAGTCCTGTGGGTGCAGATGCTCATGTCCGCCGCATAGGTTCCAGTGACCTTTCTGCCTATCCTGTGGCTCTCGGTGGGGCTGTCTTTGGCTGGACATTACCCAGCGGCCGCTCGACCGACATTCTCGATCGTTTCGTCGAACTCGGTGGCTCCCTGGTGGAGACGGCGGACTCGTATTCCTCGGGAATGTCCGAGCAAATCATTGGCAAGTGGATGCGTGAACGCGGAAACCGCGACGACGTCATTCTGGCCACCAAAGTGGGCCGTCACGCTGAAAATCCTGGCCTCAGCAGGCAAAGCATTCTGGGAGCGGTGGAAGCTTCGCTCGAACGGTTACAGACCGACCACATCGATTTGCTGTACTTTCACGCTGATGACCTCTCGGTCTCACTGGAAGAAAGCTTGTCTACCGTGGAAACGCTCATCCAAGCGGGCAAGGTGAGATACATCGGCGCATCCAACTTCACCGCAGACCGCTTGCTGGAAGCACGTATTGCTGCCGGTACGGGGCTTCCTCGGTTTGAGGCCGTGGCACTGGAATACAGTTTGCTGCGCCGTGACATCGTCGAAGGCAATATTTCTTTGATGGCACAAGCACAGGGTATGTCAGTCATGCCGTACTTCGTGTTGGCAAATGGTTTTCTGGGCCGTCACCGCAACATCAAGAGTTTCAACCCCTCTGATACTCGTGCACGCCGGGCGGCGCAGCACGGTGGTCGCCACGGCACCCACGTGCTGCGCATCTTGGACAACATCGCGATGACCCATGGCGTGGATATTTCCACGGTTGCATTGGCGTGGGTGTTAGGTCGCCCTGGCGTGGGCATTCCCTCAGTAGGAGTGGAATCACTGCGCGAGCTTGAAGCACTCATGCATGCACCCGAGGTTCAGCTGAGCCGGCACCAGATTGCGGAGTTAGATAAAGCCTCTGCGGATCACAGTAGAAATTGGCTCCCCAC
>JBEGKV010000051.1:0-5326 GCA_041183925.1 Actinomycetota bacterium | reverse complement strand
GTAGTCTGGTGGAGAAGACGATTCCCGTCCATCCCAGCGAAATTGAGTAGCGATGTCGACCCCCACTCCTGCACCCTCGGCTTCCCGTCGAGCGCGTGCTCTGCGGGTTGTTCCCCTTCTCGGCCCCGCACTCGTTGCCGGGGTGGCCTATTTAGATCCAGGCAACGTTGCCAGCAACATGACCGCCGGTGCTCAATTTGGCTACCTCCTTGTCTGGGTCGTGGTCGTGGGAAACCTCATTGCCTGGCTGGTGCAGTATCTCTCCGCCAAACTGGGCCTTGCAACCGGTCAATCACTCACCCAAATCCTCGGTAAACGTCTGACCAATAAGTGGGCTCGCCGAGGGTTCTGGATTCAAGCAGAGATTGTCGCCATGGCCACCGACCTCGCCGAGGTGGTGGGTGGCGCGATCGCCTTCAACCTGCTGTTTGGTTTTCCCCTCATCGCCGGCGGCATGGTGATGGGACTACTTTCCTTGTTCCTGCTGTCACTGCGCGATCGTTCGGGCGCGAAAGCATTTGAGCGCGTCATCATTGCTCTTCTTCTGGTGATAGCCATTGGCTTTGGCACGGGCCTGGTCGTAGCACCACCAGACCCCGGTTCTGTGCTGGGAGGCTTGGTGCCGCGCTTTGATGGCTCTGCCTCGATCTTGCTGGCCGCGTCAATTCTGGGTGCAACCATCATGCCCCACGCCATCTATGCCCACTCCGCACTCACGCGTGATCGCTTTGGGCAGGTCGTTGCTGGTGTGGAACGCGGACGCATCCTCAAAGCAACCCGAGTGGATGTCACCGTGGCACTGGTGATTGCCGGCGGCGTGAATCTGGCCATGTTGCTCACCGCCGCGGTGAGCCTGCAAGGTATTCCAGGAACAGACTCCCTGGAGGGGGTCTATGCCGCCCTGACCCACAATTTGGGTCCCGTCATTGCCGTCATGTTCGCGGTGGGACTCTTGGCTTCTGGCTTGGCGTCAACCTCTGTCGGTGCCTATGCAGGTGCCGAGATCATGAGTGGCCTGACCGATATCCAGATACCGCTGCTCTGGCGCCGTGTGATTACGCTGATACCTGCATTTGTCATTCTCGGCATCGGTGCAGATCCCACCTGGGCGCTGATTATCAGTCAAGTAATCTTGTCGTTCGGCATTCCCTTCGCGCTCATCCCCCTGGTGTGGCTCACCCGCGATAAAAGCATTCTGGGCGTGGATATCAACACGAAACTCACGACGGCCTTGGCTATTGTGGGCGCCACGTTCGTGATTGTGCTCAATCTGCTCCTGCTCTGGGTCACTTTCAGCGGGTAGTTCATCTTCGAGAAAAGCAAAAGGGCGCCAATCCAAAAGGATTGACGCCCTGAAGCGTGTAGTAGTTGAGACTACTTGAGGACGACGGTTGCGCCAGCCTCGGTAAGTGCAGCCTTAGCCTTCTCAGCAGCGTCCTTGTTAGCGCCTTCGAGAACGGTTGCAGGTGCTCCATCAACGAGTGCCTTAGCCTCACCCAGACCGAGGTTGGTGATGGTACGCACCTCCTTGATGACAGCAATCTTGTTTGCGCCAGCAGCTTCGAGAACGACGTCAAAAGAGTCCTTCTCTTCTACTGCCTCAGCAGCTGCAGCAGGTGCGCCTGCAGCAGCAACAGCTACGGGAGCTGCAGCGGTGACCTCGAAGGTCTCCTCGAATGCCTTAACGAACTCGCTGAGCTCGATGAGCGAGAGCTCCTTGAAAGCCTCGATGAGCTGCTCAGTGGTGAGCTTTGCCATGATTTTCTCCTTGTTATATTTCGTCTAAACCGGAACTAGTAAGTGACTAGTTGCCGGACTCTTGCTTTGCACGCAATGCGTCGACCGTGCGAACGGCCTTCGACAGAGGTGCGGTGAACAGGTATGCGGCACCGAAGAGTGAGGCCTTTGCAGCACCGGCAAATTTCGCCAGAAGTACTTCGCGGGACTCGAGATCGGCGAGCTTTCCAACCTCAGCAGCGTCGAGGGGCTTACCGTCAAAGTAGCCGCCCTTCAAAATGAGCTGAGGGTTTGCCTTGGCAAAGGTACGCAGGGCCTTCGCAACGGCGATAGCGTCGCCGTGCACGAATGCGATAGCCGATGGACCAGCAAGCTGGTCATCGAGACCGGTGATGCCAGCCTTAGCGGCAGCAATCTTGGTCAGCGTGTTCTTTACCACGGCGTAAGTCGCGTGCTCACTGATGGACTTGCGCAGCTCCTTGAGCTGAGCAACAGTGAGGCCGCGGTACTCGGTGAGCAGAACTGCATTCGAACCTTCGAAGTAATTCGAGAGTTCGGAGAGCATTGCTTCCTTGTTCGCCATGGCGCTCCTTGTGGTTTCTCACACTCCACTTGTGTGGAGTGATTACCCGCAGGCCGCTGAAAACTAAAAAAGCTCCAGCGCAGGGCTGGAGCGAAAGAAAACACGCGAACGTGAACATCACTTACAGTTTGCCTGCGCGGGTCTTCGTCGAAACGAATTTTCGATGGCGACTGATTTTCATCAGAACACCATAACCAGCGGTCTTTGGTTACCTTTAGGTTACGCGAGGAAGTACTCCGCTGGCAAATCGGTAGACTAGAGACATCCCTCCCTGTTAGCGCTGATGCTCACAATCCGATGCTGTGTCCACGGCATCAGCATGTGAGTTTTGGCATGTCACGAAGATTTGAGGCCTCGTGAACGCTGTTGTAACCCTGACCCCCGCTCCCGTGCTGGACCGCACCTATCTTGCTGAAGGCTTAACTGTCGGCAAGGTCAACCGTGCCTATGAAGTGCACGAGTATATGAGCGGTAAGGGCCTGAATGTGGCCCGCACCCTGCACCTGGCTAAGCACCCCGTTTCCGCGGTGCTGCCCATTGGTATGCAGGATCAGTATCTTCTCTTCTCCACCCCGTTCCCGCAAATTCTGCGCATCATGCCCGTGCAGGGCCGCGTGCGCGTAAACACCACCGTGGTCGAACGTGGCGGTCGAACCACGAACATCAACCAGCAGGCCATCCCCTTCTCTGAAGAGGACTGGCGCAATGTGGTCGAGACCACTCTCGAGCAGGTTTCCGACATGAATGCGGACTGGCTCGTTGTCTCGGGCATGCACCCCAAGATGACCGACACCGGTTTGCCCATCAACCTCAGTGAACTGTTCGCACGTGCCCGCGAAATGGGTGCTCGTGTAGGCCTGGACACTTCCGGTCCTGAGCTCAAGCACTGGGGCCGCAGTGGTGAAGTCAATCTGATCAAGCCCAATGCAGACGAACTCGCCTCACTGGTCGGGCATGAGCTCACCACCCTCGGTGACGTGATTGAAGCCGGTCGCGAGCTCATTTCCACCGGCCTGGAAATTGCTCTCGTCAGCCTGGGCCCCGACGGCGCCATCGCGATCACCGCAGATGAGGTGGTGTGGGCGAGCGCTGTAGCCCCTGAAGTGATCAACACCACTGGTGCCGGTGACGCATTCCTCGCTGGATTCCTCAGCGAGGTTGTCACCTCAGAATCTTCTGCTGCCGGACGTGAGTCCGGCACCCTGCCCAAGCTCAGCCCCGAAGCTGCGCTGACGCGAGGCTGCTCCTGGGGTGCGCTGGCCGTGTCCCTCCCCACCACATTGATTAGCTCGTTCGGAGATGCTCCCGACGCACAGCTGCGTCAGGTTGATCCTGAGTACGTGCTGATGGAGAAGGCGACTGTTCGCTACTAACTCGTCAGAACTGAAGAACGCCCCCCGTGTGAACGGGGGGCGTTCTTGGTTACGTCAGTTCTGCAGAATTTCTTCAGCAGGCAGGCTCACCACAAACTCGGTGCGACCTGGTTCACTGCGCACCGTGACCGTCCCGTGGTGGGCATGAACAACAGCGCTGACAATGGCAAGACCCAGCCCGGTGCTTCCTGTGGCACGCGTGCGCGAAGCGTCTCCTCGACTGAATCTCTCAAAGAGCTCAGGCATTTGCTCGTGAGGAATACCAGGACCATTGTCGATGACCCGGATCAGGACAGTCGTCTCCGCCTGTTCGAGAACCACCTGAACGGTCGAACCTGCGGGGGTGTGTACGCGGGCATTCGCCAAAAGATTCACCACGACCTGATGAAGGCGCGCCTGATCACCGAGAACGTCAACCGGCTCCTCGGGCAGTTCCATATCCCAGGTGTGATCTGGTCCCGCAGCATGAGCATCGCTGACCGCGTCCACAACAATGCGGGACAGGTCAACAGACTTGTGCTCGAGCTCTCGGCCCTCATCCAACCGAGCAAGCAAGAGAAGATCCTCTACGAGACCCGTCATGCGAGTTGCTTCCGACTCGATGCGGTTCAGAGAGTGGCGGACGTCATCAGGCAGTTCAGCTCCGCCGCGACGAGTGAGTTCCGCATAGCCGCGGATGGAGGCGAGGGGTGTGCGCAGCTCGTGGCTCGCATCCGCCACGAAGCGGCGCACCTTCGCTTCGCTGGCTTGGCGAGCACTCAATGCCCGCCCGATGTGTCCAAGCATGTTGTTGAAGGCAGAACCTACCCGTCCCACTTCAGTGCGAGGATCCGTATCGGCCTCATCAACACGGTCGAGGAATTCAACCTCGCCCTTATCGAGGGGGAGTTCCGCTACTCGCGTTGCCGTTTCGGCGACGCGGTCTAACGGCCGAAGTTCGAGGCGAATCAGGAACCGACCGGCGATGATCACCGCCCCCACACCAAATGCGGTGACGAGCAGAATCACTGTGAGCAGCTGTGCACTTGCTGCGTTGACTTCCGTCATCGGCAAGGCAATCACCAGGGTTGCATTGCCTTCGGTGTTGACGGCAAGAGCGCGGTAATCCTGGTCTCCGTTCACATGAACAGTGCTGGGTTCAGGTCCTATCTTCACCGACGTAAATTGGCTGATGTCCCCGACGTCGACGAGACGAACTTCACCTCGTTGGTTCAATATTCCTGCGGTTGTCGATCCATCCGCACCGATAATCGCAACAAGCGTTCCTGCTGCCTGCCCCGGGGCAAGAAGCGCGTTGTTGGGGCGATCATCGTGATCGAAATCTCCGTCATTGTGGCCGGGACGAATGGTCATGCCGTTATCGACGGCAGCGGTCGATCGGATGACGGCACTATTGAGCTGCTGGTCGAGTCGATCAATGAGGAACGACCTCAGGGACAGAACACTCACGACACCAATGAGCACGGCGGCAACGAGCAACAGCCCTGCAACCGTCACGGTGAGGCGACGACGCAGGGTCCAGGGTGCTCGGGTTGTCGTGGACATTACTCGGCCGGTTTGATCATGTAGCCGGCACCGCGCACGGTGTGCAGCATGGGGGACGCATCAGTGTCGATCTTCTTGCGCAGGTAAG
>JBEGKV010000050.1:0-5346 GCA_041183925.1 Actinomycetota bacterium | reverse complement strand
AAACGAAAACTGGATGGATAACGAGTTCACTGACATATCTTCTGTGAAGTGGTGGCAGATTGAAGAGCTGAAGTCTTCTGGAGAACCCTATTCGCCGGAGCCTCTCACAGAACTTGTAGAGCGTGCTCTTAAAGAATTCTCGAAGTCACAATAGAAATGCCCCCGGTTTCCCGGGGGCATTTCTTCGTTAGTAACAGAACTAGATTCCAGTCTTCTTTGCTTTCACACCTAGAACAATTGCTCCAATAATTTGGATGATGGCAAGCAAAACCAAGAAAATACCGACGATGTACATGATCACTGCGACACCAATGATGGGCGCGAAAAGCATGACAATACCGGCAACGATTCCGATGATTCCTGCAAAAATTGCAAATCCACGAGATGCAGCTCGGCCCGATTCAATCAGGGATGCAATGCCATCCAAGATCCACGACAAACCAATCAGAATGCCGAGGATTTCGATTGCCGTTCCAGGGTTACTGAGAGCAATAATTCCCACGGCCACCAGGATGACTCCCAGGATAATGCTGAGCGTGCGACCACCCGCAGTGAGGCCAGGTGCAAAAATTCCCACAACCAAACGAACAAGACCGCGGATGAGGAAATAGAGCCCCAGAAGGATTGCAATCAGAATGAGTGAAGCCTTCGGTTGGGCAAGGATGATGACGCCGAAAACGCCGGCGAGAACAGCACCGATCCACAGACCAGTCTGCAGCACTTTGATTGCTTGCTTGGAAGTTTCGTGGCCATCACCGTAAAACGTGAAGCCAGATTGGGGGGATGGGGTAGACATATAACTCCTTAGATTGCGAAGTTCGCACCTCACACTATAAATGCGACCTCGCACGATTCTTGGTATTGCTTGCGGAGTGAAGGTCTTATTGGGAAGCTGAGACAGTGGTTTCTCCCTCTCTGATCAACGGCAATGTTTCCTTTTGGTATTCGCAGGTTCCTTTTCCAGAGCGAACCGAGCAACTAGTTGCTGATATCACCGCAGATGTGTGCATCGTTGGTGCTGGATACACAGGCCTATGGACCGCGTACTATCTCAAAAAGGCGGCACCAGATCTGCAGATTGTTCTCCTCGAGAAAGAGTTCGCTGGGTACGGCGCTTCTGGCCGAAACGGCGGGTGGCTGACCAACTCTGTAACTGGTGGCAGAGATCAATATGTCCACACATACGGACTCCAAGCCGCCAAAGATATGCAGCAGGCCATGAACGACACCGTCGATGAAGTTATTCGTGTGTGTGCAGAGGAGGGTTTCGACCCTGACATCGTCAAAGGTGGTGAACTCAACATTGCTACCAATAGGGCACAGCTCAAGAGGCTTGAGGATTGGGCGGCTGATGAGCATTCCTGGGGTTATGACGACGTAAAAGTTTTGGGGCAGAGTGAAACCAGGGAACGTATTGACATTCCAGGAGTTCTCGCTTCGATTTGGCATCCACACTGTGCACGAATTCAGCCGGCCAAATTGGCTCAGGGACTTCGTCGAAAAGTACTTGAAATGGGTGTGAAGCTCTACGAAAGTACACCTGTTTCAGAAATCCGTGAGCGGTTCGTTCAGGCTGAACATGGTTCGGTGCGTCCGACGCATGTCATTCGTGCAACAGAAGGCTTCACTGCAGGGCTTTCGGGCCTCAAGCGCGAGTGGCTTCCCATGAATTCCTCAATCATTGTCACAGAGCCCCTGCCTGAGAAGGTATGGGATGAGCTCCGGTGGAAAGGGTGTGAGACGTTGGGAGACATGGCGCATGTGTATTTTTATGCACAACGGACGGCAGATAACCGCATAGCCATGGGTGGCAGGGGAGTGCCGTATCGATATGGATCACAGACTGACTCGGACGGTACTGCGCAACTGAAGACAATCAGGAAACTTACAGAACTGACGCACACGTATTTCCCTGTTACACGCGAGTACAAGATGGATCACGTCTGGTCTGGAGTCCTTGGTGTTCCTCGGGACTGGTCGGCAAGTGTGAATTATGTCAGTTCGACAGGAATGGGTTTCGCAGGCGGCTATGTGGGAACTGGGGTTACCGCTACAAATCTAGCGGGGAGAACGTTGGCTGATTTGATTCTGGGGAACCAAACTCAGTTGACAACTTTGCCGTGGGTAAATCATCAAGCCCGTAAATGGGAATTCGAGCCGTTGCGATGGCTAGCAACTCATGGACTGTACGCGGCATATGGATATGCAGACAGACAAGAACAAAAGTCTGGAACCAGTCAGACCAGCAGGGTTGCCACAATCGCCAATGTGATCACTGGAAGACACTAGTATATTACTGATAATACACATTATGTCAGTTTACTTATTCTGACTAATTCCCTCGCTAGCCAAATGCTGGTACTCCTTCACCTATGCTTGAGCGGTGAAGAGACGCACAGAGACCACAGGACGAACCTGGTACTGGCTTGTGTTCGCCATTTTCGGAATTCAGGGATTGTTTTTTGCCACCTGGGTGGCTCGTACACCTGAAGTTCAACAAAAACTCAGCTTTGACACAGCTGAAATGGGTCTTTTTGCTTTTGTCATGTCTCTGGGAGCATTACTAGGCCTTTTCATCTGCGGGCCCATCATCGCTCGGTATGGAACTCGAGCTGTCACTCTCATCGGTTTCCCTCTTGCTGGAGTTGCTCTTTCTTGTGTTGGCTTCGCTTCCGAAGCGGGTGAAGTTTTTACCGCCACGGTCTCTATCGCGGTATTTGGCATCGCAGGTGGAGCTACAGGGCTTGCCATCAATATCGAGGGCGCAAACGTTGATCGGTCCTCCTCGAAGAGTCTTTTGCCTTCCATTCACGGTGCATTCAGCGTTGGGACATTGATTGGTGGTGCCTTAGGAACACTTTCCATCCTGCTTGGAGTGAGCTTTTCAATTACTTTTAGTGTTATTTCCCTCCTTCTCTCAGTTGTGGCGATAGTGGTGAGTGTTCAACTCCCCCGTGATTCTGGTCGACACGTCACAACTACCATGGACACAACAGAGACTTTGGCACTCCCCACTCGCAGCGAACGACTTTCCGTCTGGAAAGAGCCACGGACTTTGGCTGTCGCATTCATCGTGGTTGGATTTACCCTCGCAGAAGCCACTGCAAGTTCTTGGCTTCCCATTGCACTCGTGGACGCCGGCCTTGGTGCAGCTGTTGCGACCGGTGCCTATACAGTTTTTGCTGGCGCAATGATGATTGGCAGACTCACAGGTGGACCTGTCGTAGATCGGTTGGGCAGATCGCGCTCACTTGCCATATTTGGCATCATCACGTCTATAGGTATCTTCATCGTTGCTGCGACCAACTTTGTTGCACTCCCCCTTGTGGGAGCCGCACTCTGGGGATTGGGAAATTCACTAGGTTTCCCCATGTCTGTTGCCGCAGTATCCCGAGAACCACGACTCTCTTCTTCACGAGTCAACGTTCTGGTTGTATCAAGTAACATCACCGGAGTTACCGGTCCCCCAACTCTTGGGTTCATTGGTCAATCTTTCGGACTATTTACCGCCTTCATCGTGCCTGGATTACTTGTTATTGCTGGCTTGTTGGCAAATTCGGCAACACAAGTGCAAGCTTCTGAGTTAGAGCAATCTTCATGACGAAATCAACGTCATTAACGCGATCCATCACCGTGTTGGTTACATATTTTTTCATCTTTGGCATTGGAATGTCAGCCTGGCTGGTTCGACTTCCTGAGGTCCGTAGTTCTATTGACGTGACAACGTCAGTTCTTGGCTGGGTCTTGTTTGCAAGCTCTGTTGGTGCCATGACCTCACTGTTGCTGGCGGGCAGATACATTTCACGAAAAGGTGCACGTTCTGCCGTTATCGTCGGTTTTACTTTCCTCGGCATTGGACAAACAATTCAAGCCATTTCTCTCGTATTCCAGAGCACTCTAGGTGTCGCCGCAGGTGGTTTAGTGAGCGGCTTAGGCTACGGCTTAGGTGATGTGGGTATCAATGTCGAAGGTGCAGAGCTAGAGAAACGACGAGGAAAGAGTTTGCTTCCTCAGCTTCACGGCGCTTATAGCTTGGGAGCCCTTTCTGGCGCGGGAGCAGGAACGCTCGCAATCGTGTTCGATTTCCCTCTGGTTGTGCAAGTGATCGTGTTTGCAGCTGCTACCACAGCAATAGCGTGGTCGACATATCGATTGTTACCTGCCCAAACCGGTCAAGATACTTCACCCAGTTCACATTCGTCAGAGAACAAACCACGCAAGAAGGTTCTTGATAAACGAATACTCTTCCTTGGTCTAGGAATCATGGGGCTTTCTCTGGCAGAAGGTGGCTCAAATGACTGGTTAGCTCTCTCGGTTGTAGATGACTACAAACTTGACACCACAACTGCAGGAATCACTTTTGCCATCATGACTGCAGCAATGGTGGTCACGCGTTTCACCGGAGGAAAAGTCGTAGACAAATATGGTCGAGTCTTTGCTCTCAGAGCTTTCGGTTTGGCCGGTGTCATGGGAATTTTGATTGTCATCCTCTCCCCCACCATCTACTTCGCATGGCTAGGTGCAGCACTCTGGGGTGCAGGAGTAGCACTTGGATTCCCGCTCTTTATTTCTGCAGCAGCGGATGGCGAAGATTCTTCACGTCGCGTAGCAACCGTGACAACATTTGGATATATCGCGTTCCTCGTCGGCCCACCACTCCTTGGATTTATTGGCCAATCGTGGGGTCTTCTCAATATGTTCTATCTACTAGCCGCTTGTGTAGCAGCTGCTGTGTTTTTTGCTGGAGCTGCCCGCCCTGCCAGCACGAACGAATATCTGGGAAATAACTGCTGACTCCTGATAGCGTCACGGCATGACTTCTGATCGATTTGTTGTTGCTATAGATAACGGAACAACCAGCACTCGTGCCATCGTGTTCAATCACGATGGGGAGAAATGCGGTGTAGGTCAGCTCGAAACTACTCAAATCTTTCCCAAAAGTGGCTGGGTCGAGCACGATGCTGTAGAAATTTGGGCAAATACTCAACGCGTCATAGCAGAAGCTGTTGACCAGGCAGGGGTTCTGAGCGATTCGATTGTCAGCATTGGGATTACAAACCAACGTGAAACAACCGTGGTCTGGAATAGAAAGACAGGTATCCCCGTCTACAACGCCATCGTGTGGCAAGACACTCGATCTCAGTACATTGTTGATGAAGTAGCACGTATAGCCGGAACAGAAGAATTTGATGTTTATCAATATTCATCTCTGACAGGCCTCCCCCTTGCTACATATTTTTCAGCATCGAAGATCTCCTGGATTTTGGAACACGTTGTCGGGGCGCGGGAAGCTGCAGATAAAGGTGAATTGGCTTTTGGCACAATCGACTCGTGGTTGGTGTGGAA
>JBEGKV010000049.1:0-5367 GCA_041183925.1 Actinomycetota bacterium | reverse complement strand
TAGCCCGTGTATTTATTGCTCGAGCAACTCTGAAGAACCCCCGACTTTTGCTGTTAGACGAACCAGCTGCAGGTCTTGATGTTGCTGCTCGTGAACAGCTACTGCGCACCATTGATGCTCTGGTGAGTCAGAACTCCACTCTGACCTCGATCATGGTGACGCACCACCTGGAGGAAATTCCAGCCACCACCACGCACGCACTTGTGATGACACAAGGTCAGGTTGCCCACGCAGGACCTGTTTCTGAGATTCTCACCGCCGATACCCTCAGTGCTGCATTCGGAATGAACCTGTCCGTAGAGCACTTTGCCGGGCGTTGGCGCGCGTCTGTCATTCGCTCATAGAAGCTTGTCATGCATAAAAACGGGAGAGACAGCAGTCTCTCCCGTTTCTTGAGTTGCTTTCGGGCTTAAAGCCAGGGCGGAGCGGTAGGAGCCTTGTTGCCGTCTTGGTCAACAACGCCGATGTTTCCGCGGCCAATACCCCAGCGCACGAGATCGACTGCGCTGCCCGAGTAGACAATGTCTTCTGCACCATCTTCATCCAGGACTAGACGCAGGTCACGGTCAGTGGGCGCAAGAACGATATTCCCCACGGGATTCATTGCACGCTTGCGACGCCACACGTTGATGAGGTCAGGTAACAGCATGTCAATGACAATCGGGGGGAAGTCTGCAACATCACCGCCATTATCAATGTCCACTGCGTGAATCCAGACTTCGCGCATGCGCATCCAAATGGTCTCGGATACAGGAACCAGGCGGCCCTGTGCCGTCTTGATTTCAAAGCTCCAGCGATCGTTGGGAAGATCACGCCAGGCGACATCCAGATCAATGGCTGCGTGATCTTGCAGGTTGCGAATGGCCTGGATGTTGAGGGTTGAGCCGAAGTCAATTTCGTCATCACGCTGTGTGGTGGAGTCATACATCGGTGTCTCCACACCGGTTTCTGCCCATTCAAGCAAACGACGAACCGCACGCGCGTTGAAGCCGACGTGTGCAATCAGCGCACGTCGGTTCCAGCCCGGTAACAACGAAGGAGCATCAAAGTCCTCGTCAGATAGTTCATTGACTTTCCGCGAGAAATAGGCCTGACCGCGACGCTCCTGGAGGAGAAGCTCAAGAAGCTTCTCGTCCTGGAGCTGAATCTCGCGTGCGACCACGATTACTTCCCTGCGGCGACGACGGGGCTCTCGATAGCGCCGATGCCCTCAATAGCGGTGGTCAGCACCTGGCCAGGCTTGAGGTACACCTCAGGCTTGCGAGCGTGACCCACGCCACCGGGGGTTCCGGTGACGATAACGTCGCCGGGAGCCAGCGGGAAGATAGCCGAGATGTACTCAATGAGTGCTTCAGGCGAGAAGACCAAGTCGTTGGTGAGGGTGCTCTGCATGACGTTGCCGTCTACGCTCGTGGTGAGCTTTCCACCGAACTCGAAGCTGCCTTCAGTGATGAGGTAGGGACCGAACGGAGCGGTTGCTTCGAAGGTCTTTCCCTGGAACCACTCGGGGGTGCGGTACTGGTAGTCGCGCATGGTGACATCGTTCATGACTGAGTAGCCAGCGATGTAGGCCGTCGCGTCAGCTTCCTTGACGTGAGAAGCACGCTTGCCAATAATGACGGCAAGTTCACCTTCCCAGTCCACGTGGTCACCTGCGTGTGCAGGAAGCACGATGGGGTCGAAGGGGCCGATCAGTGCGTCGGGGTACTTCGCAAACAGGGTGGGGAACTCAGGAAGTTCGCGACCCATCTCCTTGATGTGGTTGCGGTAGTTCAGACCAACACACACAATCTTGCGAGGGTCAGGAACGACGGGAGCCCACTGAGTCGGGGCGATATCTGCGAGCACGTGAGAAGCGCCAGAGGCTGCTTCCGCGATGCTCTTCCAGTTAGCGTCTTGCAGGAGGGCGCCAACGTCGCTCACTCCCTCAATTTCAACTGCAGCGAGGTCATCAACGCGAACAGCCACGGTGTGGCCGTCAAGACGGAGGGTAGCGAGTTTCATTTAGTTCGTTTCCTTAGTGAGTCCGGGAATGTAGGTACGTGCAAAGTTCAGCTTTTCCACCAATGGTGCATCGCTGAATCGGAAGAAATCAATCTCTGTTTCGGCTTCGAGAGACCAAGGGATCCAGCTCGGCACAACGAAGATGTCGCCGCGCTCGAGTTCGTAGGTCTTCTCGCCCATGACGACGCGACCCTTGCCCTGGAATACCTGCCAGACCGAGGAGCCCACCTCGTGACGCAGGCGGGTTTTGGTTCCAGGACGGAGGCGGTGGAATTCACAGCGCATGTCAGGCATGACATCGCCACCGGTGGTGGGGTTGGAGTAGCGAATGGCCGCGTGACCCTGTTCGACGGTCGCGGGGTGACCCTCGTCTTCGAGGGCGAACTGTTCGTTCAGCGCGGCATCGGTGTATTCCCACTTGTACTTTGCCAGGGGCGAGCTGGGCGTCTTACCCAGAGCCGATAACGGACGAAGTCCGGGGTAGGCCCAGAGGCGCTCGTTGCGGGAAACATCGGGGGTGGAATAGTCGGTGACGCGCTCGGAACCGAACTCAAAGAAGCCCAGGTCTGCGTAGTTGACGAAAGGAATGTCCAGACCGTCAATCCAGATCATGGGGTTGTCTGTTTCGTTGTGGTGACCGTGGAAGTTCCATCCGGCGGTCAGCAGCAAGTCACCGCGACGCATTGCGACGGGGTCACCGTTCACCACAGTCCACACACCCTCACCTTCGGTGACGAAGCGGAAGGCGTTCTGGCTGTGACGGTGCTCGGGAGCAGTCTCGCGGCCACCCAGATACTGCACAGCACACCACAGGGTGGAGGTTGCATAGGCGGTGCCGGGAAGTCCGGGGTTGCGCAAACCTAATGCGCGACGTTCGCCACCACGACCTACGGGGACGAGGTCACCGGATCGCTCGGCGATCGAATAGAGGTCTTTCCAGTGCCACACGTGAGGAACAGCCTTGGGGCTGGGAACCATCGGCATCAGATCGCTCAGCTGTGTCCACAGCGGTGCAATCGACTGCGCATCGATGTCCTTATAGAGCTCGACAAGCTCGGGGGTGTCGGCAGTTCCATCCATTTGTTGCATCTGAATCAACTCCATTGTCGTAAGGAAAACAGTTGGGGTGCCAACTATATCGATAAGTAGTTGGTAGCCCAACTATATCCTCGATAAACTACAAATGGAAGGGTGCTGACGTGAATCAGAGGAATGATTCTGTAGTTTTTATGCGGGCCAAACCCTTACTTTTCCTCGCCCCTGCTCTGCTGGGAGCGCTCTTGGCTGTGGGCATCCCCCTGGTGACGCTGCTCCCGCTTTCCACGGTCGAGTGGAACCTCATTAGCCCACTGGACTGGGGTCACTGGGATAACTTCGCTCGTGTTCTCGGCAACCCTCAATTCACCGACTCGCTCGGGACCACGCTGGTCATCGCGTTCTGCGCTTCGGCTCTTCAGCTTCTGCTCGGTGGAGTGATCGGGTACTACCTGTCCGTATGGACACGCAGTATGAAAGTGTTGGCTGCCCTCTTCCTCCTGCCCTGGATGGCAGCCCCCGTCGCCATCGCAGTGGCATGGAAATGGATCCTGGCTCCCACGGGCGGCCTACTGAGTGAAAGCATGGGTTTTCGCCAGGATCTGTTGACCAACCCTGCGACTGCACCACTGGTCGTGGCCTGCGTCATTGCCTGGGCCGGCACTGGCTACACCGCACTCTTCGTGGCGTCAGGACTGCGCAGCATTCCCCGCCACACCCTCGATGCCGCCCGGATTGACGGTGCAGGACCTTCGCGACTGTTCTGGAATATTCAACTTCCCCAGATGCGACGCATTGCGTTCTTCCTCGTCGTAACGGTCACCCTGGCCTCACTCAACGTCTATGACCTGGTCTATGTCTTGACCGGGGGCGGCCCCAGTGGTGCCACCGCTATGGCCACTTTCACGATTACTCAGACCGCGCTCACCACGTTCCAGGTGGGGGAATCAGCCGCTATGGCCATCATCTTCACCGTGGTCGAACTTGCAGTGATTGCGGTTGAATATCTTTTCTATCGCCTCCTCACCAGGAGGTTTGACTGATGAAAATATCCTTGCCCAGAATGCTCGTTCTCAGCCTGTTCCTCCTTGTCACAGCGATTCCCTTGGTGTTGGTGACTCTTGGTGCCATGAGCAGCGATGCGGCCCTCTCCCGGCTGGACTTTGGCCAGGCTTCCCCGGCACAATTCGTGTCGAACATCTCGGAGGTCTTGTGGGGGCCCAGCCAGTTCGCCGCTGCTCTCGGGAACACTGTGCTGCTGTGTGTCGTCATGGTGGCGCTGCAGGTTC
The DNA here is from genome assembly GCA_041183925.1 of Actinomycetota bacterium. Classification (GTDB taxonomy): domain Bacteria; phylum Actinomycetota; class Actinomycetes; order Actinomycetales; family Microbacteriaceae; genus Aurantimicrobium. The sequence continues at coordinate 1,039 of JBEGKV010000049.1, read as the reverse complement.
CCTCCACTTTCATTGCCGCCTATGCCTTCGCCTTCTTCACCTTTCCGGGCAAGCGTGGGTTGTATGTCACTTTGGTGGCCGCCTATCTCATTCCCGCCGTGACAACCGTGATACCGCTGTTTTTTGTCATGACGGCACTGGGTATGAAGGGAACGCCCCTGGGTATTTTGTTGCCCTATGTTCTCTTTTCCCCCTATGCCCTCGTGCTGTTTCGAGAACGCTTCGAAACGCTGCCCCATGAACTGCTCGATCAGGCCCGCGTCGACGGCCTGGGGCCCTGGGGGGTCTTGTGGCATGTCGCAGCACCGCTTATGAAGTCCTTTATTACCCTCATCGCCCTCGTGACCTTCGTCACGATGTGGAATGCTTTCCTCTGGCCACGGCTGATTGCCGGAGCAGCCTGGCCAACTGCTACCGTCGCTATGAGCTCCCTGCAAGGCCAATACGACAGCAACTGGCATCTGGTGCTCAGCGCAGCATTCTTGGCACTCATTCCCGCAATTTCAGCATTTGTCATCGTCCGCAATAACCTCGTCACAACATTCGTTGAAGAAACAGAAATCTAGGAACTCCGCGTGAAATTCATTACTCGACTTCTCTCTGCACTCGTCGCCACCACTGCCGTCATCGCCCTCAGCGGCTGCGCCCCCACTGCACCAGAGAGCCCTACCGTGACCGTGCGGCTGTGGGATCAAAACGTAGCTGACGCCTACGAGAAGTCCTTCGATGAGCTCTACACAGAAACAGGCATCAAAGCTGAAACGGTCGTGATTCCCTGGGCTGACTATTGGACCCAGTTGCGCACCGACCTGGCCACCGGCACCGCCGACGATATTTTCTGGACCAATGCCGGCAACTTTGCAGAATATGCCGCAAACGGCATGCTTCTGCCCATCACCACGTCTGACTTCCCAACTGAATGGTCTAACTGGGACCCCACGGTCATCGAGCAATACACATCAGAGGGCACGCTGTGGGGAGTTCCGCAACTGAGCGACCCCGGAATTGGCCTGCTTTATAACAAGGACCTCCTTGCACA
>JBEGKV010000048.1:0-11482 GCA_041183925.1 Actinomycetota bacterium | reverse complement strand
TAGATGCGTTGAGACTTTATCTATATGAGTTTTGATTTCAACTGAAAGTGCACTGCTCGATAGAGTGTTCTAGTGCCAAAAGCTGTAACCCAGCAGGTATTTCCCTCCACTACAAAATACGGACATGATCTGTCCATAAGAAAGAGGTTGTTGTGACGGTTAACGACCAGGATCCCTATTCGGTCACCAACTACGACGCCGATCCGCAAGAGACTGCGGAATGGAACGAATCGCTTGATGGCGTAGTCGCCTCACAAGGACACGAACGTGGTCGCGAGATCATGCTCAGCTTGTTGCGGAGATCGAAAGAACTGCACCTGGGCGTGCCGATGGTTCCGACCACCGACTACCTCAACACAATTGCCCCGGAGAACGAACCCGAGTTCCCCGGTGACGAAGAAACTGAACGTCGTTACCGTGCGTGGATTCGCTGGAACGCCGCCATGCTGGTGCACCGCGCACAGCGCCCTGGTATTGGTGTGGGCGGACACATCTCGAGCTACGCTTCCTCTTCTTCGCTCTATGAAGTTGGTTTCAACCACTTCTTCCGCGGCCAGGATCACCCCGGCGGCGGAGACCAAATCTTCGTGCAGGGTCACGCCTCCCCCGGCGTCTATGCACGTGCGTACCTCGAAGGGCGTTTGAACGAAAGCCAGCTCGATGGCTTCCGTCAAGAAAAGTCTCACGCTGGTGGTGGGCTGTCTTCTTACCCTCACCCCCGCTTGATGCCTGACTTCTGGCAGTTCCCCACCGTATCCATGGGACTGGGCCCCATCAACGCGATTTATCAGGCACAGCTCAACCGCTACCTCACCAACCGTGGAATCAAGGACGCATCCGACCAGCAGGTCTGGGCTTTCCTCGGCGACGGTGAAATGGATGAGGTTGAAGCCCGCGGTCAGCTCCAGGTAGCCGCCAACGAAGGCCTCGACAACCTCAACTTCGTCATTAACTGCAACTTGCAACGTCTTGACGGCCCCGTTCGCGGTAACGGAAAGATCATTCAGGAGCTGGAAAGCTTCTTCCGTGGCGCTGGCTGGAATGTCATCAAGGTCATTTGGGGTCGCGAATGGGACTCCTTGCTGGAAAACGATGATGAAGGCGCCCTGCGCACCCTCATGAATGTCACTCCGGATGGTGACTTCCAGACCTACAAGACCGAAGATGGCGCCTTTGTGCGTGAAAACTTCTTTGCTCGTGACCCTCGCGCACTCAAGCTTGTTGAGCACATGAGTGATGACGACGTGTGGAAGCTCAAGCGCGGTGGCCACGATTACAACAAGGTCTATGCAGCGTTCAAGGCAGCGTCAGAACACAAGGGTCAGCCCACGGTAATCCTGGCGCACACCATCAAGGGTTACGGTCTGGGTAAGCACTTCGAGGGCCGCAACGCGACCCACCAGATGAAGAAGATGAAGCTTGATGACCTCAAGCTCATGCGTGATTTCCTCAAGATCCCCATTACGGATGCCGTACTCGAGGCAGATCCTTACATGCCTCCGTATTACAAGCCCGAAGACAGCGATCCTCGGATGCAGTATCTGCACGAGCGTCGTCGTGCTCTCGGCGGGTATGTGCCAGAACGTCGCACGACCTACACCAACGTTCCTCTGCCCGAACCTAAGACCTACGACATCGCAGCCAAGGGTTCCGGTGTGCAGGAAGTTGCCACCACCATGGGCTTCGTGCGCCTACTCAAGGACATGATCCGCGATAAGGAATTTGGTCCTCGCATCGTGCCCATCATTCCTGATGAGGCTCGTACGTTCGGTATGGATGCATTCTTCCCCAATGCCAAGATTTATAACCCCAACGGTCAGCACTACATGTCCGTGGACCGTGACCTGCTTCTGGCCTACAAGGAAGACCCCGCAGGAACCATCATCCACGTAGGTATCAATGAGGCTGGTGCACTAGCAGCGTTCACCGCAGTGGGTACCTCGTACTCCACCCAGGGCGAACTCCTTATTCCGATCTATGTGTTCTATTCCATGTTTGGTTTCCAGCGCACAGGCGATGCTCTGTGGCTTGCTGGCGACCAGATGGCGCGTGGTTTCGTCATCGGCGCTACTGCTGGTCGCACCACCTTGACCGGTGAAGGTCTGCAACACGCAGATGGTCACTCGCCTATCTTGGCGGCGAACCTATGACCCTGCCTACACCTACGAAATTGGTCACATCATGCGTGACGGTTTGCAGCGCATGTATGGCGGAACTCACCCAGACCCCAACGTGATGTACTACATCACCGTCTACAACGAGCCCATTGTTCAGCCAGCTGAACCTGAAGGCCTCGATGTCGATGGCGTCCTGCGCGGAATCTACAAGCTCAAGGCCAGCGATTCCACGGGCACCAAAGCACAGATTCTTGCCTCCGGTGTGGCTGTCCCGTGGGCACTCGAAGCTCAGCAATTGCTCGCCGAAGACTGGGGTATCTCCGCCGATGTGTGGTCAGTTACCTCCTGGAGCGAACTGCGTCGGGATGGTGTTGCAGCGGACCACTTCAACATGATGAACCCTGAAGCACCTGAACAGGTTCCCTACATCACCACCAAGCTCTCCGGTGCTGAAGGTCCCTTTGTTGCAGTTACTGACTACAACCACATGGTTCCTGACATGATTCGCCCTTATGTCCCTGGCGATTATGCAACCTTGGGTGCAGATGGTTTCGGCTTTAGCGATACCCGCGCTGCTGCTCGACGCTTCTTCACCATTGATGGGCCTTCGGTTGTTGTGCGCACTCTCGAACAGCTGGCCAAGCAGGGCAAGGTTGACCGTGGAGTGATCCGTCAAGCCATCGAGAAATACCGTCTCTACGATGTGACCGCAGGAACAACCGGCTCTGTCGGCGGCGAAAGCTAACCCACGCGGATGGCCGCAGAACGTACCAAAGCGGAAACGCTGGCGTGGTTGCGCACCATTTCTGGTGAGCTCTCCACGCTGACGGTTAAACGCTTAGAAGAAGACCTGCCGTGGTATCGCGAGATGCCACCAGGTCGTCGTTCTGCAGTGGGACTTGTTGCTCAAAACGGTATTACCTCGTTCATCAGTTGGTTTGATGATCCTTCCACCACACCGTGGATTGCCTCGGATGTGTTTGGTGGAGCGCCCCGTGAACTGCTGCGCTCCGTCACCCTGCAGCAAACTTTGCAACTCATTCGCTGCACTGTTGAAGTTGTCGAGGAGCGCATCAAAGGCCACGGCGAAGAGCTTCGTGAAGCCATCTTGTTGTACTCACGGGAAATCGCCTTTGCTGCTGCAGACGTGTATGCCCGGGCAGCCGAGGCCAGAGGCCTCTGGGACGCCCGTCTCGAGGCACTCGTGGTGGACAGTATTCTCTCCGGGGAATATGACGATGAATTGCCGAGCCGTATTGCAGCGTTGGGCTGGCAGGGTCGCGGAGAAGTTTGTGTTGTCGTGGGGCGTGCGCCCAGACAGCTCGATGTTGATCGTCTGCGACGCACTGCCCGCCATCTCCACGCCGACATTTTGATTGGTGTGCAAGGCAACCGGCTTGTCGTCGTTATTGGTCGCGCAGAGCCTCTGGATGACGAAGCAGAAAACTCCACCATGAGTTTTATGGACATCACCACACAGCTCGAAGCAGACTTTGGCGAAGGAAACCTTGTTGTCGGCCCCGAGGTTCGTTCTCTCGTCGATGCAGTCAGCAGTGCTCGCGCTGCGTTGGCTGGATACTCCGTTGCAGGAGCGTGGCGCGGGGCAACTACACCTATTGCAGCCGATGATCTCCTCCCTGAACGAGCACTGGCCGGTGACCCGCTTGCCCGCGCCACGCTCATTGAACGCATCTACGTGCCTCTCAGTGATCAGTCCCCCGAGCTTCTCACCACCTTGCAGAGTTATCTCGATAACGGCCGCTCTCTGGAAGCAACCGCTCGTGATTTGTTTGTTCACCCCAACACGGTGCGCTATCGCCTCAAGCGGGTTACTGAAGTTATCGGCTGGGATGCAACCGGTCCCCGGGAAGCCATGATCCTGCAGTGTGCATTGATCCTGGGCTCCATCAAAGAGCCACTCAAGCGCGCCCGGCGCATCGCCTCAACCCCGATGACTGCTGAGTAGTTTTTTCCCCAGAATCTCGGGGGAATGTAGAGACTCCACAACGATTCCCGCGATAGTGTGTCGATGAGTGCACAGCGCTTCGTGTCATCGATTGGAAGACTTAACTCGTGATTGTTGTCGTATGCCCTGGACAGGGCTCGCAGACCCCCGGATTTCTCGAACCTTGGCTGACAAGCCCCAGTGCTCGGGCATTAGTTGAAAATTTGTCTGAGGCTGCAGGTGTTGACCTCATCACACACGGCACAGTCAGTGATGCGGACACCATCCGAGATACCTCGATTGCCCAGCCACTCATTGTGGCAGCCGGCATTGTCACGCTGGATGCACTGGCTGAAACCGATCACCTCGCCAAGACTGCAGGAATTGCGGGCCACTCTGTTGGAGAATTTACCGCTGCCGCAGGAGCAGGTGTCCTGGACGCTACCGATGCTGTGCGCCTCGTGGGTATCCGTGGCCGCGCCATGGCTGACGCTGCCGCCATTGTGCCCACCGGAATGAGTGCTGTGATTGGCGGAGAAGAATCTGAGATTCTTGCCACGTTGAACAAACTGGGTCTGTTCCCAGCCAATTACAACGGTGGCGGTCAACTCGTTGTTGCCGGAGAACTTCCTGCTCTGGCCAAGCTCGCCGAAGAGCCCCCTGCCGGCACTCGTGTGATTCCCCTCCAAGTTGCCGGCGCTTTCCACACCACGTACATGCTCGACGCTGTCGAAACTCTCCGCGAAGCAGCTGCCACCGTCAACACCTCAGACCCGATCAAGACTTTGTGGACTAACAATGATGGTTCGGTGGTGACCAAGGGGCAGCAATTCCGTGATCTCCTGGTCGGTCAAGTTTCTTCACCTGTGCGCTGGGATCTGTGCATGGAAAGCTTCGCAGCAGCTGGCGTGACCGGCATCATTGAGCTTGCTCCTGCCGGTGCTCTTGTTGGTTTAGCCAAGCGTGGACTCAAGGGCATACCTACTGTTGCGATCAAATCCCCTGAGGATCTTCCTGCAGCCCGCGAACTGATTGATTCGGTCGCGTAAGCGCCCCGAGTAGAAGGAATCCCAATGGCTCACGTGAACCTCAAGCAATCTGAAGGCGCACAATTCTCTCGGATCTACGCGATGGGTGCCTCCCGCGGTGACCTCACGGTCACCAACGATGACATTGCGGGTCCCATCGAATCAAGCGATGAGTGGATTCGCCAGCGCACCGGTGTGATCACCCGCAAGCGCGCTTCGAAAGACATCACCGCTGCTGATCTTGCAACGGCTGCAGCGAAAGAAGCTATCGCTAAAGCAGGTATCAACCCTGAACAGATTGACGTTGTTCTTATTTCCACCATCAGCAACACAGTGCAGACCCCGTCGATGGCGTCTCTGGTAGCTGACCGTGTCGGCGCTAACCCCGCAGCGGCCTATGACATCTCGGCTGCGTGTGCTGGATACACCTACGGCATCGCCCAGGCAGACTCATTTATCCGTTCAGGTCTGGCCACCTACGTCCTCGTTATTGGTGCAGAAAAGCTCAGTGAAATTGTGGAGCCAACCGACCGCACTATTTCGTTCCTCCTCGGTGACGGCGCGGGTGCGGCTGTTGTGGGCCCCAGTGACTTCCCCGGTATTTCTAAGAGTGTGTGGGGATCGGATGGATCTAAGTGGGATGCCGTCGGCATGAACCACACCCTGCTGGAATACCGTGACGGACACGGCGACGTTGCGTGGCCTACCCTGCGTCAAGAAGGTCAAACTGTCTTCCGCTGGGCAGTCTGGGAAATGGCTAAGGTTGCTCAGAATCCCCCACCAGGCCAACATGCGCATCATTGATGAATTTGCCAAGCAGCTCAAACTGCCTGAATCTGTCGTGATTGCGCGTGATATCGAAACCACCGGTAACACCTCAGCCGCCTCAATACCATTGGCTACCCACCGCCTGCTTGAAGAACACCCCGAGCTCAGCGGTGGTCTGGCACTCGAAATCGGCTTTGGTGCCGGTCTCGTCTACAAGCCCCATTTGGCGGGTAAACTAAACCCGGTCAAACGAACCCCCAACAAGGAGATAACAATGGCACTGTCCACCGAAGAAGTACTTGCAGGTCTGGCTGAGCTCGTTAACGATGAAACCGGCATTGCAACCGACACGGTGCAGCTGGACAAGTCGTTCACTGACGACCTCGACATTGACTCGATCTCGATGATGACCATCGTCGTGAACGCAGAAGAGAAGTTCGACGTCAAGATCCCCGACGAGGAAGTCAAGAACCTCAAGACCGTCGGCGACGCAGTTAACTTCATCGTTTCTGCATCCTAAGGATTTCATAGGCGAGGGCCGGACACAGTGTTCCGGCCCTTCCTATAAAACCTCCAGCTCCACCTCACTTCCCACAGAAAGACTCCACTCATGAGCAAGAAGATTGTCGTCACCGGTATCGGTACCACGTCTCCTCTCGCGGGCAATGCCCCCGAAACCTGGGCCGCCCTGCTCGCTGGTAAATCCGGCGCACGCAAGCTCGAGCAAGAGTGGGTTGAAAAGTGGGAAATCCCCATCAAGTTTGCTGCTCAAGCCGCAGTTCCTGCCGAAGAAGTTCTTGAGCGCGTTGAGACCAAGCGTCTTGACCCGTCCTCACAGTTCGCTCTGATTGCAGGACGTGAAGCATGGGCAGATGCCGGAAGCCCCGAGGTTGACCCCGGCCGTCTCGCGGTCGACTGGTCAACAGGTATTGGTGGCGTGTGGACGCTCCTCGATGCGTGGGACACCCTGCGTGAAAAGGGCCCCCGCCGAGTTCTCCCCATGACTGTTCCCATGCTGATGCCCAATGGCCCCGGAGCAGCAATTGGCATGGATCTCCACGCCCGTGCCGGAGTTCGCACCGTCGTATCGGCCTGTGCGTCGAGCACCGAAGCCATCGCTAACGCCTACGAGCACCTCCAGGCAGGCCTGGCTGATGTCATCATCGCCGGCGGTTCTGAAGCTGCTATTCACCCCCTGCCCATTGCCTCTTTCGCTGCCATGCAGGCACTCTCCAAGCGCAATGATGACCCCGCAACGGCGTCACGTCCCTACGACGTCAGCCGTGATGGCTTCGTCCTCGGTGAGGGAGCAGCTGCGCTCGTACTCGAGACGGAAGAACACGCCCTTGCTCGTGGCGCAAAGATTTATGCTGAGGTTGCTGGCGGTGCTGTCACCTCTGACGCGTATCACATCACGGCTCCAGACCCCGAAGGTTCGGCTGCTGCACGCGCCATGCTCCAGGCTCTCGAGCAGGCCGGCGCCACCATCGAAGATGTCGTTCACATCAACGCTCACGCCACCTCTACCCCCGTGGGTGACATCGCCGAATACAACGCTCTACGTCGCGTCTTTGGCGATCACCTCGACAACATCGCTGTGTCGGCGACGAAGTCCTCCACCGGTCACCTCCTCGGTGGTGCGGGTGCGATTGAAGCGATGTTCACGGTTCTGGCACTGCATAACCGCCTTGCTCCCCCCACCATCAACCTGGAGAATCAGGACCCAGAAATCAAGCTTGATGTTGTTACCTCACCACGCGCATTGCCCGAGGGCGACATCCTTGCCATCAGTAACTCGTTCGGCTTCGGTGGACACAACGCCGTCGTTGCTTTCCGCAGCTACAACTAAGACAACACAGCACGAAGCCCTCTGCATTTCAGAGGGCTTCGATTGTTTAATCGCTATCCGACTTGGTGCAGCCAGCGCACCGGTGCCATGTCTGAGGCATAGCGGAAGACATCCAGTTCTGCATCCCAGTCCTCTCCCAACGAACGAGTGATTCCCGTGCGCAGGAGATCAGCGTCGTGACCGGCAAAATCTAACACGGCGCGTAAACGATTCTCGGTAATGATCATGTTCCCTGCAGCATCAACGGGTGAATGAAAGATTCCCAGGCTGGGGGTGTGACACCAACGACCACCGTCTGTTCCCGGGGACGCGTCTTCGGTGATTTCAAACCTGAGGTGTTCCCACCCTAAGAGAGCGCTCGCCAATGCCGCTCCTGAGCCCACCGGCCCCTGCCAGACATACTCTGAGCGCTGGGCACCAGAAAGAATGGGCTGAGCACTCCAGCTCAGGGAGATTCCTTTCCCCAGAACACGACTAATAGCCCACTCAACATGTGGGCTCAGCGCACGAGGCGAGGAGTGGATATAAATCACTCCGGTCGACACTGCCGTCATCTCTTCATCCTTTTCTTGTGTGGTGCGTCTTCCCCTACGACCACATGAATGAATCAATACGTGCGTTTTTAGTTGTGTCTCTAGTGTGACACAGCTAGGAGGCCCGTAACAACGGGGATTTTGACCTTTCAGCCAGTTCACAGATAGCTGTCTACTCAGTAGAGTGTTTTTATGGCCGTCCGCGAATCCCTCCTTGGATTACTCACCCTCGGACCTGCCTATGGACTGCAACTTCACGCAGAGCTTGGCTCACGAGCACCGCACCGTGCCAAAACAAACGTCGGCCAGGTATATGGCACTCTCGACCGACTCACTACCGCCGGGCTTGTGACGCACAACGGCCTCACCCCCGATGGTTTACCGCTCTATACCCTGACCACTGCCGGGCAAAATGAAGCACAAAGCTGGCTTCGGGGAGAATCACTCACCGCCGTTCCCGAATGGGCCGATCTGCAAGATGTGGTGCTGATTAGCTCCAGCGTGGACAGTGATTCTGCTCACGCACTCCTGAATGCTGTTGAAAAGCTCTCAGAACCGCCTGTGGCGGCCGTGGAGAGCTCACCAGCAACTGAACTTCGTCTCCTCGCGCAGCAGCGCTATCTCGAGGCGGTGCGGAGCTGGATCAGCGATGTGCGCAGCGCACAGATCCAGCCGCACGCAGGATACGCGCTGGGCCGACCCAAACGAGGACGCCCCGCGAAGTCCTCACTAGTGCAGTAGTTCTCCGGCTTTATTGAGCACATTCTTCTCCCCCGCTTCCACCGCAAAGGGGAACCTGTTTTCCGCTGGCGGCATGGGGCAGTTGAAGTTGTAGCTAAATGCACACGGGGGCAAGTAGGCGCGGTTGAAGTCGAGAGTGATGGTGCCATCCGGATGAGGGGCCACCATGAGAAAACGGCCCACGCTATAGCTGGTGTCTCCGCTGGTGGCATCGGAGAAGACAATCATGAGCGCCCGGCCTTCTTTGAAGGCGGAGGGCGCATACTCAACACCGTCAACTGTGAAGCGAATGTCTCCTGGAATGATTTTGTCCCGGCCAGCACCCTGATCTTTCAGGTGAGTCACCTCAACGGCCCTGCCGCCTTCAATGGGCGTGAAAGTTCCGGTGACAACCCAGTCTGGGTTGTAGTCAAACGCATCAATCTGGCCAAAGTTCTGGAGGTCGTCTGAGTTGGAATCCCAGACCCGCAGGGCATACGCCCCATCTTCACCCTTGATAATGGTGCCGGTCATAGTTTCGTTGAAAACAATGCTGGACGCAGCCTCAGCATCTTTACCGGTCACCGTGACAGTTCCATCGACAACGGTTCCATCCACCAGGATATTTTCAGCTGCGGTTGCGGTGAGCTGTATGCCCTTTTCTCCTGCAGGAAGTGCAGACCAGAGGCCATGTACGCCCCACACACTCTCGGTTTCACCTGGTGCGCCATAGAACCACTGGGTGTTCACCAGCGCAAGAGAACCTTGAGGCAATAACGCCATTTCGTGGCGGCGGCTTCGGAAAAAGGCATACGCTTCTTCGGGTGTCTGGGGTGCGGAAGTGGGCACAGGAGTCGAGGTCACAGCTCAAGAATAGTTTGCACCGACCAGCAGATTACTCAGGCGCACCCGAAAGATTCTGGAGTGCGTCAGGTTAGTGGAGGTCAGTTGAAATGGGGAGCTTCACGGTGAGCCTGACACCCCTGTCAAAATTCTCCAGTTTGTAGCTCAGCGAGACACTGGTGAGGAAATGAGAGCCCAAGCCACCTTCCACTGAAGTGTCAATGCGGTGGCCATTATTGCTCATCGCCACCTGTAATACCCCAGCTGACGGGGTGGTCAGTATCGCGGTAGTTTCCGTTGCTTGGCCATGTTTGAGCGAGTTGTTTTGGAATTCACTCAAGACGTCTTCCAGCACGCCCATCGTCACTGGATCACTCTGGACTAACTTCTGAGTTTCAGCAGTAGCAGTGAATTTCATCGTGATGAGTCCCGCCCAGTTGTCATTGATTCGAGTAATGGCATCTGCCAACGAGCGCTGATTCGGGGCTGCAGTAGCAAAATTGATACTTCTGGAAATTAGTTCCCGCACCTCAGGCATCACCGTATCTGCAGAGGTTTTACCCTCCCCCCAGGACGCCTTGAGTTTGAGCGCAGCTGCAAGCAACGTCGCTTGAACATCATTGTGAAGGGTCAGTGCAAGATTTTTCTGGTCTAGCCAGAGTTCAGCTTGCAACCGGACATTAAGCCAAAAGAGCTCATCATTGATATCTGAGACTTCCTGTAGCATCCTGGCTCGAGAGGCCAACATTCCTTGGGAGTTAGCAACCAGTGCGCCCACACCCACGCCCAAAACGCTACCGTAAAGTACGACATTCCAACCGAGTTCTGGGGCGTTAAACAACGCTAAAAACACGACGAAAGTAAAGATCACCGCGGGGATCATAAAAATCACCGCAATCAGCAAAAGCCTGACAACGTAGGGAATCTTGGGGAGAAGCGGGGTAATAAATTTTCCTGCTAAAGCAATGATGACGAAATACAGCAGGAGACACATAGCCCACGCAAGCGCATAGAACCACGATTGAACAAGAAATAGCGAGGGAAACGACAGCATCGAGGCAATGAGGATCATGGTTCCCGGTCGAAAGGGTGCAGCGGTAGAACTGTCACTCAAAAATCTCTTGAGGGGAACCTTGGGCGGCTTCAGTTGTTGTTCAGCAGAGACAAAACCGACGGGATTGATGAAAAGACTGTGACTGAGCGGGCGAACGATCTCTTCGGTAACACGGAAGAGATCGTCGATGATTCGTGAGTAGGAAGGGTTTATCTTTTCGGATTCATCCTGAGTCGAGAAGAGGGCCTGAGAAATCTGTAATCTTGCGCTTTCTACAATCTGGTCCCGTGTGCGCAGCAGGTTCTCTTGTGATGCTGCAATCGTCGCCTGAAGTTTCAGTTGTTGTGTAATGAGCTTGCGGTAAGCAGATGTATAGGACGCTCCATCATTGAGCGCTGTCGACACGATAGAGAACATGACGAGTCCGGTCGTCAAACCTCCCGTGATCCTAAAAGACCATTCCGCGGTGGACGGGATGCCGGCACTGACGGAATACACATGGATAAGGCACGTGCGGACTAGTTCCGTTGTGGCATACAGCAGCCCGATTGCCCAATTACGGCCTGCACCATAACGGGCAAAAATGCGATTGAGAATTGCTCCCAGCACCGTGAAATAGAGCCAT
>JBEGKV010000047.1:0-5513 GCA_041183925.1 Actinomycetota bacterium | reverse complement strand
ACAACTTGATAAAGGATTTTTGAAAACCTACAGGATTATAGGTTTTGATGCTATTTTAGTTTCTTGGCGGTCCAAGACGGATTGCTTCTTATTCAGATATGAAAGGGACCAAAGATGTTCCGTTGGAAACTATCCGTCACCGCTGCTGTCGCAGCTGCGACGCTCGCTCTGTCCGGATGTGCTGCATCCGACAGCGCACCAGCGACTGACGAGTCCGTAGTACTCGGTCAGATCATTGCACCAAGCTCCTTCGACGTCACTCAGGCTGAGTGGGGTAACCGTGCACTCTACTACCAGGCTGTCTACGACACCCTCCTGGTCACCAACGCAGATGGATCGATCGATCCTTACCTCGCGTCGGAATACTCCTACAACGAAGACAACACTGTTCTTACCCTCAAGCTTCGTGAAGACGTCAAGTTCACCGATGGCACCGCGTTCAACGCAGATGTTGCTGTTCAGAACTTGGAGCGCTTCAAGAACGGTGGCGGTCTTGCCGCTAACGACTTTGCGAGCGTTGCATCTTTCGAGGCAACTGACGACTACACCGTGGTCATCACCCTCACCGCTCCAGACCCCGCTCTGACCACCTACATCGGTCGCGAAGCTGGTCTGATGGCAAGCCCCGCAATGTTTGATGCAGAAGACGCAGCAACCAACCCCATCGGTTCTGGTCCCTACATCCTCGACCAGGAAGCAACCGTTGACGGTACCAGCTACGTCTTCACCGCTAACCCTGACTACTGGAACCCAGAAGTTCAGCACTACACCGAAATCACCATGCGTGTTCTGTCTGACCCCACCGCAATTACCAACGCCATCAAGGCTGGCGAAGTAAACGCAGCCAAGCTTGCGGGTAACAAGGACAACGCTCAGATCGAGGGCGCTGGCTGGGCTCTGAACATGAACGAGCTCGACTTCATGGGTCTGCTCCTTCTTGATCGCGCTGGAACCACCAACCCTGCACTGGGTGATGTCAAGGTTCGCCAGGCCATCAACTACGCAATGGACCGCGAAGGTCTGCTCGAGGCTATCCAGCAGGGTAACGGAACTCCTACCACTCAGGTATTCAAGGAATCTTCCCCTGCATACGACAAGTCTCTCGATGAGATGTACTCCTACGACCCAGAAAAGGCCAAGAAGCTTCTTGCCGAAGCTGGTTACGCAGATGGTCTCACCATCTCCATGCCGAGCACCGTCGTTCTCGACCCTGCAGCATTCACCATCATCCAGCAGCAGCTGGCTGACGTAGGAATCACTGCAGAGTACTCCGACACCGCACCTGAGAACTACATTGCAGACCTTCTTGCACCTAAGTTCCCTGCTGCATACATGGCACTTGAAGAGCAGAAGGACTGGCAGCTCATTCAGTTCATGCTGAGCCCCACTGCTATCTTCAACCCCTTCAAGTACGCAGATGCCACTTCGACCGCGCTGATCAACGAGATTCAGTTGGGCGACGAGGCAACTCAGAACGCAAAGGCTAAGGAACTCAACAAGTACGTTGTTGAGCAGGCTTGGTTCGCACCGTTCTTCCGTGTCAAGGTTGGCTACGCTACCGATCCCGCAACTTCGGTAACCATCATGCCTACCAACGCTGTTCCATCGCTCTACGATATTCAGCCAAAGAAGTAACACATAACAACCCTTGTGGGGTCAGCCTGAACTTGTTTAGGCTGGCCCCACTATGGTGATGGGACCCTCCTCGTGATTCGATTTATTCTTGGCCGCTTACTTGCAGGCCTCATTTTGGTTGTCGTGATTTCCGCGCTGACGTTTGCCATGTTGTACGCAAACAGCGAAAACATCGCACGCCGTATTCTTGGCCAGCAGGCCACTCAAGAAATGATTGCTCGCAAGACTGAAGAGCTCGGGCTGAACAAGCCGCTCTGGCAGCAATACTTCGAATGGTTCGGCAGTGCACTTCAAGGTGACTTCGGCCGTTCCTGGTTCACCGGTGAACTTGTAAGCGAGGGCGTGAGTAACCGTCTTATTGTGACCCTCACCTTGGTGCTCGGCGCCACACTCGTTGCCGCAATTGTTGCTGTGATTCTCAGCGTGCTTGCAGCTGTTCGCGGAGGGTGGATTGACCGTGTCGTCCAGATCATCTCCGTCGTTGGTTTCGCCCTGCCAGGCTTCTTGCTTGCGCTCGGCCTCGTTCTTGTTTTTGCCATCAACCTCGGCTGGTTCAACGCAACCGGTTACACCAAAATCACTGATGACTTTGGCGGCTGGTCCCGATCCGTCATTCTCCCCATCACTGCACTTGCACTCGGCACCGTCTCCGTGGTGACGCAGCAGGTTCGTGGCGCGATTCTTGACGGACTCAACCGTGACTACGTGCGTACCTTGCGCAGTCGTGGGCTCGGTCTTAACAAAATCGTCCTCAAGCACATCCTGCGCAACGCCGGTGGTCCTGCCTTGTCAGTTCTTGCAGTCCAGTTCATTGGATTGCTCGGTGGCGCCGTCATTGTGGAGCAAGTATTTGCTATTCCGGGCATCGGTCAACTTGCGGTGAGCTCCACCGTGAAGGCAGATATCCCGATGGTGATGGGCCTGGTTCTTGTCACCGCCATCATCGTTGTGCTGGTCAACCTCCTCATTGACCTCAGCCAGGCAGCACTGAACCCGAAAGTGAGAATGTAATGTCGGAGTTCACCCCAACAGTCACGGTGTCCGCAGATGCGCCCAGCGATCACCTATTCCGTAAGCTTCTGCGCAATCCCCTCGCGGTTGTGTCGATGGGATACCTGCTCATTCTGACTCTGGTTGCCGTGTTTGGAAGCTTAATTGCTCCTCATGACCCCAACCTCTCGTCGATCAAGATGATCTTGAAGTCCCCTAGTGCCGAGCACTTATTGGGTACTGATTCAGCTGGTCGAGATGTTCTCTCGCGTCTTCTCGTTGCCACACAGGTCAGCATTGCAGCTGCGCTTGTTGCGCTGATTGTGTCGCTCATCATTGGTGTCGTGGGCGGTCTCCTGGCCGGTTATTACGGTGGCTTCTTTGACAACATGTCCTCGTGGGGTACTGCCATTTTGATGGCACTTCCCGCCGTGATTGTTTTGCTTGCTTCTCGCGCCGTCTTTGGCCCCTCAGTGTGGATTTCTATGGCGGTCTTTGGTGTCCTGCTCTCGCCAGCCTTCTTCCGGCTTGTCTACACCTTGGTCCGTGGAGTGCGTAGTGAGCTGTACGTTGATGCAGCTCGCGTGTCCGGTCTGAGCGATAGCCGCATCATCGGTCGTCACATTCTGACGGTGGTACGCGCACCGATCATCATTCAATCCGCGATTGTTCTCGGTATCGCGATTGCGATTCAGTCGGGTCTTGAATTCTTAGGGTTGGGCGATCTCTTGGTTCCCACTTGGGGATCCATGCTCAACGAAGGTTTTGGAAACATCTATCGTCAGCCCACACTTGTCATCTGGCCTGCCTTGGCTGTTGCCTTTACCTGCATGGCGCTTGTTCTTCTGGCTAACTCCATTCGAGACATCTTGGAAGGTTCTGCGCCCACTCAGCGACGCACCGTTAAGGTCGTTCCTGAGGTTGAAACTACCGCCACCGCTCCGGCAGCTGATGTCCTTCTCTCCGTGCGCGACGTCCGGGTTGGTTATTCCCAGCCCAATGGCACCACCAAGGAAGTTGTGCATGGTGTGAGCTTGGACCTGCGTAAGGGTGAAGTTCATGGTCTGATTGGGGAATCTGGTTCGGGAAAGACTCAAACCGCTTTTTCCGTCATGGGATTGTTGCCACAAGGAGGCAATGTCCTCGGTGGCTCCATCTTGTTCGATGGGATCCAGCTTGTCGGGGCTTCTGAAGATGTCTTCCGGAAGGTTCGAGGACGCCGTATCGCCTACATTCCACAGGAACCCATGTCGAACCTCGACCCCTCCTACACAATTGGAAGCCAGCTCATCGAGCCCATGCGCTACGTTCTGGGTATTTCCAAGAAGGAAGCTCAGGAACGAGTGATCGCTCTGCTTCGTCGCGTGGGAATTCCTGACCCTGCCCGCACGATGGCCTCCTACCCCCACGAAATTTCGGGTGGTATGGCACAGCGTGTACTCATTGCGGGTGCTGTCTCTTGTGATGCAGAGCTGATCATTGCGGATGAGCCCACTACTGCGCTTGACGTGACGGTGCAGGCTGAAGTTCTCGACCTGCTGCGCGACCTGCAGCAGGAGCGTCAGCTCAGCATTCTTCTCGTGACCCACAACTTCGGTGTTGTCGCTGACATCTGTGACCGGGTTTCAGTTATGCAGATGGGCACAATCGTCGAAAGTGGTGACGTCGTGGATATCTTCACCAAGCCACAAAACGCATATACCAAGTCGCTCCTCGAGGCGATCTTGGACGACAGCACTCCCCGCGGGGCACTGTCGTCAACCGGAGGTGCTGCCTGATGAAAAATCTCTTAGAGGTAAAAGACCTTGAGGTCACCTACAAGGCCAAAGGTTTCGGTAAGAAACCCTTCACTGCTCTGCACTCGGTATCACTCGACATCAAACCAGGAGAGACCCTGGGCCTGGTGGGCGAGTCTGGATCTGGTAAGACAACCCTCGGTCGTGCCGTTTTGGGCTTGGCTCCTGTCACCGGAGGAAGCATCCTTTACCGTGACCGCGACATTGCACACCTCGGTCGTAAGGAACGTCGCGAACTCAGCTCTGAAATTCAGGTTGTATTCCAAGATCCCTACAACTCCTTGAACCCTGCCATGAACATTGGTGAGATTCTGAGCGAGCCTCTGACTGCGGCTGGAGTAAGCAAGGTTGATGCCAGCAAACGCATCAATGATCTTCTCGACAGCGTGGGACTTCCCTCAGATGCTGCGAAGCGTCTTCCCCGTGAGTTCAGTGGCGGCCAGCGACAGCGCGTCGCTATCGCCCGTGCTCTGGCGCTGGACCCTAAGCTCATCGTGTGTGATGAGCCCGTGAGTGCGCTCGACCTGACCACGCAGGAACGTGTGCTGGATCTGTTCATTGAGATCCAGGAACGTACCGGTGTTTCCTACTTGTTCGTTTCACACGACCTCGGTGTTGTTCGTCACATTAGCCACCGTGTTGCGGTGATGTTCCACGGAAACATTGTGGAACTCGGCGATGGCGATCAAGTTACTTCACACCCACAACACCCCTACACGCAGAAGCTGCTCATGGCCTCTCCGCTGGCAGACCCTATCCGCCAGCGTGAACGTCGCGAACAACGCAAGGCATTCCTTGAGGGATATCCGGGAACTGAGACAATCCTCGCTGCGGGGCGCAAGAAGTGACTGTGAACGAATCTGCTGATCCTGGGGCAGATTTCGCTCGCAGCATCATTGACCTGCTCGCCAGCGGTGGCTCGATGCCTGATCCTCGTGAAGACATTGACCACGCATCCTTGCTGGAACGATTCCCGAATCTCCAGTCTGTTGCCGTGCGCGATCTCGAGATCCCTAGCGAGCACGGGCTGGTTAGCACACGCGTCTATGACCCGGTAAACCCTTCAGGTGTTGCACTGGTGTGGATACACGG
>JBEGKV010000046.1:0-6161 GCA_041183925.1 Actinomycetota bacterium | reverse complement strand
GAGCTGTAAATCTTTCTGGTCCCCCCGGCAGGAATCGAACCTGCGACCAAGAGATTAGAAGGCTCTTGCTCTATCCACTGAGCTACGGAGGGGTGTGAGTGGACTTTTTTCGTCCACTGACTCCATTCTATCTTTGGCAAAAGTGCAAACCTGCTCGCGGAATAGACATCTCGTGGAGCAGCGCTTCAGCACAGACCTAGGCTGGACATGTGAGCGATCAAACCCCAGCGAAACCGAGCATCCAGCATCTTCCCATCTCGATGTTCACTACGGTGATGGGGCTTGGTGGGCTCACTATTGCTACTGAGCGCTGGGAACAGGTCCTTGGACTGAGCCGGGCAACGTCGCTCGTGTTGTTATTCATCACAGCTGCAGTGTGGGTCGCAGTGTTTAGTACCTATGCGACCAAGCTGATTCGTTTTCCGGGCAGTGTGAAGCAAGAACTCAACCACCCTGTTCGGTTGAGTTTCTTTCCCACCGCATCTATCGGTCTGATTCTGATCGCCACGGCGTCCTACATTTACTTCCCCGTCTTTGCGCAAGTGCTGTGGTGGGTGGCGGTTGTGATTCAACTGGGCTTTGCCCTGTTTATCTTGGATCGGTGGATCCACCGGGAACACTTCAGTACTGAGCACAACTCGCCAGCATGGTTCATTCCCATCATCGCGAACCTACTGGTGCCTATCTTGGGCGGTGAGCTGGGTTATCTCGAAGTCTCCTACTTCTTCTTTGCCATCGGCATCGTGTTCTGGCTTCCCCTGATGGCTATTAGCCTCAACCGCAGCTTCTTCCATGCCCCGATGTCCCAGCGTTTGCTTCCCACTCTGTTTATTTTCATCGTGCCACCCTCGATTGGGTTTACCGCGTGGAGCTCGATGCATAACGGCGAGATTGATGACTTTGGTCGAGTTCTGTATTTCTTCGGCCTGTTCATGACCATGATGGTGATTACACAATTCCGCAGGTTTATGGGACTTCCCTTTGCCATCACGATGTGGGCGTATAGCTTTCCACTTGCGGCTATCACGATTGCGAGCCTGGTGTATTACGGGCAAGTGGAAAACGTCTTCTTTATGGTTGTTGCCGCCTCCCTCTATGCGGTGCTGGTCGTTCTGGTCCTCGTTCTCGTGATCAAAACAGCCAGTGCCGTACTGCGAAAGAAAGTCTTGTTGCCCGAGAGCTAGTTGGCACTCGATACAGTTGCATTCGTGGATACTCCCGTGGAAGACGAAAAGATTCAAGCCATTGGCAAGATTGCGCACACGTTCTTGTTTGTGTTGCATGACGGTGAGATTGTGCATCGCAACACAGCAGTCAAACTCGTCGCCGAAGAGCTCGAGGTCCTCGATGATGACTCAGACAAAGAGACGATCGAGCTTGTTATTGACAGGCTCACGCCCTATCTCGATGTGATGCTGGAAACGGGTTTCCTCATCTCTAGGCCTCAAAAGTCTGTGATGATTGCACCCAAGGGCTTAGAAGCACTCGTGGATCACGAGGGAACGTTTGACAGCACATTCCTGGGCACACATCTTCCGCAACTCATTGCATAACTTCTTTCAGCGTTAACCACTGATGGCCTCCCCAAGGGGAGGCCATCAGTGTGTGAAGCGTTTAGAACATGTTAGGAATGCCACCACGGTCATCTTCATCCTCACGAGGAGGACGAAGGGCAGAGAGGGCATCTTCTGCAGGAGCAGCAGGTTCTGCGAAATAGACCGGCTCAGGGGTTTCAACCGGTGCTGTGGCAGCTTCGGCATAGCTCTGCTCATACTGCTGAGCTACCCAGGCATCTTGGGCCGCGGCAACCTTAGCTTCAGGTGCTACCGACTGGTAAGCCCAACGCTCGAGGTCGCTCAGGAAAATCTTGTTGGCCTTGTTGGGGCTGTGTAGCCAGAGCAATAAGCGGTCACGGAACTCGGTGACAGCAGGGTCGAGCTGGTAGCCGAAGGTGGCAGAGTTGCGCTTCATTTCACCGAGTTGGTGCGTTGCCCAGTCAGCGGCGATTCCGGCACCCTTGATGTTCAACAGGCGCACGCGAATATCAATCTGGCCCACGGCGCGGTCGCTGAGGATCTGTTCCTGGGGGCTGAGTGCGTTCCAGACCGAGGCTTCTGTTGCAACGTCGATGAGGGAGGCAATGACCGCGGCCTTTGCTTGATCTTCGTTGGCTTTGATGTGGCGACTACTCACCTTGGATGCGATAGCGCCGCCCAAAATCAGAGCGACAACTACGCCGATGAGGAAGAAGGCGAGCACCAAAATAGTGGCGCTGTTCGCGTTGGATGAGAAAAAGTCTTGGATGTCATTGAGCCAGTTCATAGTTTGAAACTATGCGGATGAGCTGAACGTGTTGTTCTGCCACGCCCACGCTTGAGGTATTTAACCCTTGGTTGTGGTGATGGTGCCGGTTGTGGTGGCCAAGTCGAGATCGACCACCTTGCCCTGGCGGGCCGTCTGCGCGAGCACAATACCGGCCACCACAATGGCGGCACCGAGGATCTGAACCAGGTTGAGTGCTTCGCCCAACCAGAGCCAGGCGACAACGAAGGCAAAGATCACTTCAGAGGAAGCAATGATGCCTGCAGGGGTGGCTTTTAGGCGCTTGAGTGCCACAAAAGAAAGGAGGAATGAGACGAAAGACCCCACCACGACGGCCCACAGCAGTGGAACCCACAGCGGGACGATGAGGTTTTCTAAGGAACCTGTCATGGAAATCTCTTGAGTCAAAACGGTGAGATCGATTTCCCACCACCCGCTGAAGATTCCCCAGAAAGCGGTGGAGAAGAGCATGGCCCAGAAGGTCATCCCCATCACACTCATCACGGACAGGGCTTTCTCGCCCACTATGAAGTACACGGTGTAGGCGGCAGCGGCGATCAGTGCTGCAATCATTCCCCACAGTTCGACGTGGGAATCCCACACCTGAGCCACGATGGCCAAACCGGCCAGGACAAATCCAATAGCAACCCAAATACGGGGGCGCACCTGTTCTTTGAAGAACACGCGGGCAATCACTGCAACAGCCAATACCGCGAGGTATTCAAACAGCAGCGCAATACCCACGCTGATACGGGAGACTGCCACCGCATAGAAGTACTGAAGCCCGGCCACGCCGAACACACCAAGGACGAACATCCAGATCAGCTGACGGCCCGAGATGCGAAAGGACTTCCGATCGCTCACCACGAGAACGAGTCCAGTGAGCACCATGACCGTGAGGGTTCGAAAAAAAGTCAGCTGGGCGGCAGAAAGTCCCGAGCTGACCAGAACCTTGATAACGCTTCCGTTGGCTCCGAAGATCAGCGCAGCAAGAAGTCCAATGATGTAGCCCATGTCAGTGTCTAATCTAGGGCACAAATTTTCGGCTTAAGCAGATAATGCCCCCGAAATTCGGGGGCATTATCGAGAAGTGTTTAGAACTTGGCTGTCAGCCAGGTCATGGCTTCACCGATGGAACTTTGTGGCAACGAGAAGTGGTCGTCATCAGGGTAGGTGCTGGATGTGATGTCGCCCCCGAGTGCCTTGATGGCGTCAATGTACCCCAGCTGCCAAGGCAGAGGGCAGGGGCCATTGGGGTCTTGGCCGTCGATGAGGACCAGGACAGGAGCGTTGGGTTTCACCTGTGCAGCTGAGCCCTTTTCGAAAGCCTCCATCCAGATCGGAAGCTTTGTCTTGTCGACCTCAATCATGGCTCCCTGGAGGTGGAAGTTACGAGTCAGGATGTCCCCAAAGTGGTGGACGGGTGCAGTGTTCCAGTTCTCTTCGAACATCTGCTTGCCCAGTGGGGTGAACACGTCATCTAGAGACAGGGTCTCGGGGAAGGCTGCGGGGAAGGCGCCCAGAATCATGAACAGGTGAGCATCGGGAGGAGTCGGTGCACCATCTCCTGCCAGCGTGGCGCCCAACCCTGGCAATTTCAGAGCTACCGAGGGAACGCCGGGTGACATGGCCGCGGCACCAACAAGTTCCAGTTCGCCCAGGACCTCAGCCGAAAGTTCAGCAGCCGCGGCAGCTGTACCACCACCTTGTGACCAGCCGACGACACCAAACTTGGTCCCTGCACCGATATTCATTTCGCGGGCGGCGTGCACAATATTGACCGCATCGAGTGCGTTTGTGACGTTGACGGTGTACTGGTGGATTCCGGGAGTGCCCATGCCTTGGTGGTCTGTGGCCACCACAATCCAGCCCTCATCAATGAATTTCTGCAACCCAGGGACACCGTAGTCAATGTTGGTGGTCGATCCAGACTTGAAATACAGAGTGAGTTCACGTGCAGGGTCAGGTTGCGCAGAAGGGCATGAGGCGTCACCCATGCCTGTTGTTCCGTGAGCCCAGGACATTACTTTGCGGTCAGAACCTGCGGCGCGTGGAGCAATCACAAGCCCTGTGGACTCGGTTGGTTTGCCCTGTACGTCGTGCGATGCGTAATGAATGCGATACGCCACCGCGCCGGTGATACTTGTGGCGATGGATTCTTGGGAAAGTAATACGGCGGACATGGGTTCCCTTCGACTGGAATGTCTCTAATCTAGAGCTATGACAACTTTTGTTCTTGGTGGCGGCTGTTTCTGGTGTCTTGATGCGGTGTACCGCACCCTCAACGGGGTCAGTGATGTTATCTCTGGCTATGCCGGTGGTGTCACGGTCAATCCCAGCTATGAAGCAGTATGCACCGGAAACACCGGTCACGCTGAAGTGGTGAAGGTTGTTTTCGACGAAGCCGTCATTCCTGCAGATGTCATCTTGGACGTGTTCTTCACTTTGCACGATCCTCGCCAGCTCAACCACCAGGGTAATGATGTGGGAACTCAGTATCGCTCGGCAATGTTCTATGAAGACGCTGATCAAGAGGCACTCTTTCAAGCTGCCATTGACCGTGCTAACGAATACTGGGGTGGAGGCATCGTCACGACTCTCGAGCCGCTCGAGGTCTTCTACGACGCTGAGGAATATCACCAAGACTTCTTCGCCCGCAACCCTGGTCAGGGATATTGTCTGGCAGTTGCCGTACCCAAGGTCAATAAAGTACGCGCGTCCTTCGCGTCCTACATTCGCAACTAGTCCTCCACAACGCCTTTTCGGGGTGAGTTAACCACCGCTGTGTTGTGACGCCGGTGGGGAGTTGACTCAATGGCTCATTCTTCGTTCACGTGTTCATCGAACGAAAGGCGTCATCATGACCGACACGATTACCCTCAGTGGATTGGTTGCCACTACTCCGCGTCATCTCACCACCAGCGAGGGGCTCGCCATCACGAGCTTCCGTCTGGCATCTAGTCAGCGCCGCTTTGACCGTGCAACCCAACGGTGGGTTGACGGAGATACCAATTGGTATACCGTTTCTAGTTTCCGTGCGCTCGCCGACAACGCGGCCGCCTCTGTCAACAAAGGCGACCGTGTCATCGTGACGGGGAAGCTGCGCATTCGCGATTGGGAAAATACCGATCGCTCGGGAACTACCGTCGAGGTCGAAGCAGAAACCCTCGGCCACGACTTGTTGTGGGGCCTGTCAACCTACACCCGCAACGAGGACGACTGGGGCGGCCTGCCAGATAAAGATGGTGAAGACGAGGATCTCCCGCTCGCGGCAAAGACCCGTAAAAAAGTCGCTGCTTAGCAACGCTGAGCTCACACACAGAACGCCCCCTTTAGACTGGGGGGCGTTCTGTCTGAATGGAAGGAGGGGCTAGATGACTATTCGCCGGACCGTGAGTGCGCTCACTGTGTTGGTCGTATCTGTGGGCCTCGCTTCCTGCTCAACACCAGCAGAGAAGTCACCATCTGCGCACAGCACTGATTCCTCGGCGACGGCCACTCCCACACCGACGCCCACAATCCCCCCGGTTTTTCTCCCCGAAGGAACAGCACAGCAGAATCTCGAGTATCTCGGCTGGGTCATCACCTCGACGTTGGCAGCTGATCCCGCGATGGATTCCTACGGCGTAGCTAGTGCTGTGGGGGCATCAGGCTTCGACCCCGCTACTGTGCAATTCACGTTTTCTACTACCGCTGCCGGACTTCCCGCAGACACGTCAGAGGTTGCTGTCCAGTTTGCGGGGGAATGTTTGATTGGCCAGTATGGCCCGGTTCAGCCCACCGTGATCACGAAAGTGATGCCACTTCTAGCTAGCGGTGGATGCTTGATTGGCACGGAC
>JBEGKV010000045.1:0-5676 GCA_041183925.1 Actinomycetota bacterium | reverse complement strand
CTTTCCCTGCCCAAAGAGTTCATGTGGGAAAACTTCACCAATGCCATCAAGAAAATGGACTATTGGCAGGCTCTGGGTAACTCACTCATCATCACCGTGATCAGTGTGATCGCCATCATCATCACCTCCTCGATGCTGGCCTATTACTTGGCCCGGTCGAAGTCCAAGTTCTCCACTGTGACATTCCTGGTTCTGGTTGCCTCCATGATTGTGCCTTTCCAGGCGCTCATGATTCCCTTTGTGGGGCTCTTTGGAGAACGTGGCTTGAACATGCCAGGTAACCAATTCACTATCGCCTTCTTCTACGTGGGCTTTGGTGTGGCATTATCGACATTCCTGTATCACGGTTTCATCTCTAACATCCCGTATGAACTCGATGAGGCAGCCGCTATCGACGGCGCCTCACCGTTCAAAACATTCCGCAAAATCATCTTCCCCATGCTGGGCCCTGTGACCGCTACCGTCGCGATTATTAACGCTCTGTGGATCTGGAATGACTTCCTGTTGCCCTCGGTGGTGCTCATTGAGACAGATCAGAAGACGCTCCCTCTGAAGACATTTGTTTTCTACGGAAAGTACACCTCGGATTATGGCCTGGCCATGGCTGGGCTGTTGCTGTCCATCATTCCTATTCTGATCTTCTACTTCGTGATGCAGCGCAAGATCATCTCTGGTATTTCTGCCGGAGCAGTCAAGTAAATCCCCCCTATGCGACCGGCTACCAGGTATCTGGTGGCCAGTCGCATGGTTTCTGGGAACTGTGATCGGAACTGGGCGAGTAACCGGGCGGGGAGCCGGGCACAGAAGCTAGATCAGCTCCAGAGTTCCCCGGTCAGTCAGTCGGAGTTCCCGAGGGTCACCAATCACTCCTTGGAACCCTCCAGGCTCGCCTGAGTCTAGGAAACCAAACAGAAGCCATTTACCTTGGAATTCCACTGCTCGTGCGGCGTAGATGCCGGGGGCAAAAAATTCAATCTTGTCGAGATCGAAAGGGCCCGCAGGCCCCGCAGCGGGTGCGCAATAGGTGCCAAAACCCGAGGGGATGCCGTCGCGTTGGATATCGGGCCCACTGGCGCAGAACAAAAGTACCCATTGACCATCAATACAAATAGTCTCTGTTACCTCAATCTGTTTCAGTCTGCTGTCGAGGACCAGCGGCGCATGAAGCACCCACTCATTCAGGTCATCCGAGGTGGCATGTGCGATAGTTCCCCACCCGGAGCCTTCATTTGAGGTCACCAGCATGTGCCAGCGACCCTCGGCCGTGAACACCCAGGGGTCGCGGAAGTGCTCGACACCATCACGATCGAGAGTGCCATAGGGAGGTTCGGCTCGAAGGATAGGGGAGCTGGTGACCCTCTTCCATGTCATCAAATCTTCAGAAGTGGCATGCCCAACTGCTTGCACCCGTTCTTTTGTCTCGCGGGTGATGCCGGTATAAAACATGTGCCAGAGGCCAGATTCCCGAATGATGCTTCCGGTCCAGATTGCCTGGTTGTCGAAGTCGTCGTTCTCGGAAGGGCCAAAAGCCTCTGGGAGGTGGACCCAGTCGGTTCCGTTCTGGGAGACGGAATGTCCAATCCGGGCATTGATGTGGCGCAAATCTGGATCGCCGAGCGAGCGTGGTGCCATCAGGTAATACGCATGGAGGTCATCACCATCGACGACGTACCACGAATCCCAGATCCATTCTTTGTCACGTGAGAGCACAGTTTTTCCTTGTCTCGAGGTTCTTCACTGCTTTGACGTTTCACGGCTGTGTGCATTGCAAAAGATGCCGTACTGCCATATTATCGACGCGCGTCGATAATTCTGAAACACAATGGAAAAATTGCACCGTTAGCCTGACCAACAACCTAGGAAAGTAGTCAAGATGACAGAGTCTGTGTTCCTCGCCGGTGATGAAAACTGGTGGCGACAAGCTGTCGTGTATCAGGTGTATCCCCGTTCATTCAAAGACTCCAATGGGGATGGCCTGGGAGATATCCGTGGAATCACCTCGAAGGTTGAGTACATCGCTGAACTCGGCGTGGACGCTATCTGGCTCAGCCCCTTCTATCCCTCTGCCCTGGCAGATGGAGGGTATGACGTTGCTGACTACCGCGATGTCGACCCCAAATTAGGTTCGCTGGCAGACTTCGACGAGATGATTCAGGCCTATCACGCCAAGGGGATTCGTGTCTTTGCGGATGTAGTTCCCAACCACTCCTCTGACCTGCATGTCTGGTTCCAGGAAGCCCTCGCTGCCGAGCCTGGCTCAGCCGCGCGAGATCGCTACATTTTCCGCGATGGCAAAGGCTCAAACGGCGAGCTCGCCCCCAACGACTGGCCTTCGCACTTCGGGCCCACCAGTTGGACCAGGACCACCAATGCGGATGGCACACCGGGCCAGTGGTACTTGCACTTGTTTGCCCCTGAACAGCCAGATTTCAACTGGGATAACCCAGAAGTTATTGAAGACTTCAAGAAGACCCTGCGTTTCTGGTCTGATCGTGGCGTAGACGGCTTCCGCATTGACGTCGCACACGCACTGAAGAAGGACATGTCAGAGCCGTATCCCACGATCGTGGACTACGACATGAAACACATCCCTCTCGATGGCTCCCACCACCTGTTCGACCGTGAAGAACTGGTGGAGGTCTACAAGGGCTGGCGTGAAATCTTCAACTCCTACAACCCACCTCGTGTGGCCGTTGCTGAAGCGTGGGTTCCTGCTGAACGTCGCTACCGCTATGCCAGTCCAGAAACTCTGGGGCAGTCCTTCAACTTTGATCTCCTCGCTGCGCCCTGGTCAGCAAAGCAGTTCAAGAAAACTATTGAGTTCAACCTCAAACTCTCCGAGACCTCCGGATCATCCTCGACCTGGGTGCTGTCCAACCACGATGTTGTGCGCCACGCAAGCCGTTATGGTCTGCCCAAGAAAACCAACTTTGACAAGTGGCTCGTCACGGATGGAACAAGCCCAGAGCTTGACCGTGAACGTGGGCTATCCCGTGCCCGTGCAGCAACGATGTTGCTGCTGGCACTTCCCGGAAGTACCTACATGTACCAAGGTGAAGAGCTGGGCCTATTCGAGGTGGCAGATCTTCCCGGTGACGTTCTCCAGGACCCCATCTGGTTGCGTGACGGAAAGACCCGCAAGGGTCGCGACGGCTGCCGAGTTCCACTGCCGTGGGAAAAGACCGGCTCATCCTTTGGCTTCGGTTCTGGCTCGGCACACTTGCCTCAACCTTCGTGGTTCGCCGGCTTCTCGGTTGAGTTCGAGGAAGTTCAGGAAGACTCCACCCTCAAGTTGTATCGCGCAGCCCTGGCTCTGCGGAAGCAGTTGCTCAGCACCGAAACGCTGGAATGGGTTTCGAGCCCTCGCAAGGTCGTGCACTTTACCCGCGCCAATGGATGGCAGAACATAACAAACTTCGGGAAGAAGCCCATTGCCCTTCCCGAGGGCACGGTTCAACTCACAAGTGCCCCACTCGTCGACGGCAAGCTTCCGGGCAATGCCACCGCGTGGATCACGACCTAGGAGATCCCTCCCTCCGTTCGAAAACCCCGCAACCTGTCTGAGGTCGCGGGGTTTCGTATATCTGGACACTCGCCCGGAATCCCGGGGATGAGGGGCCTGCTCGCGTAGTTTTGAAGCATGGTGTCAGGCTCCAATTCGCGTTCCCGTTCGAGTAGCGGGTCACGTTCGCGCGCCCAAGCGCCGAAGACTACCAAGCGCACCACTCGCTCTTCTGGTTCAACCAGTAACGGTGGGCACCGCTACACCGGTTTTGCCTGGCTGTGGATGTCTCTCGCGCACCTCACCGGTGGTGCTGCCCGCATGCTTGGTCCAGAAAAATTCAGTAAAGACGAACGTCGTGATGGCGTTCCCTTTACCCTTGTCGTCTTTGCCATCCTGGGTGCAATCACCCAGTGGTTCTTGCCCAACAACGAGATCGCGCAAACCATCAACGACTGGACCTTCGGGGGGCTTTTTGGCCGTATTGCCTATGGCTTGCCCGTAGTCATGATCTTGATGGCCATTTGGCTGTTCCGGCACCCGAGTTCGGTCAATGACAACAATCGCATTGGTGTGGGTCTCACCCTCTTGCTGATGGCCGCTGCCGGCTTGGCACAAATTTTTGGTGGCCAACCCGATCCTTCGCTGGGTGTTGCTGCACTTGCAGATGCCGGTGGACTTCTCGGGTGGGTCATGGCTGCGCCTCTGGCGATGGTGATTACCCCGGTGGGTGCGGTCATCGTGATGATTGCGATCATTGTGTTGTCGCTGCTCATCATCACCAAAACCCCGCCTAATCGGATCGGGGCACGATTCCGCGAACTCTACGTCTACCTGTTTGGTGCCAGTGCTGAAAAAGACGCGGCCGAGACCGGCAAGATTGAAATCCTCGACCTGGATCCCGTCGAGGCTTCTGCTCTTCCCTGGTGGCGTCGAAACAGCAGCCGCAGAGAAACCGAAGCTGCCTTTGATTCCCCTGTCATTTCCGATCCAGCAGCACACGCTGTTGACCTCGCAGCGACGCGAGAAATGACAGACCTCGACATCGTTGAAGAGTTAACCTCGGCTGAAGAAGCCGTTCGTGTGTTCCATACCGGTGAGGTTCTCGCCGGAGACACTTCTGCGCAGGACAATGTTGCAACTGCCCCCGTCATTCTCCCTGTCACCGCAGAATCCGCTGGGGTGGATGAGTCCGTAGTTGCTGCCGTTCCCACGCCTCGAGCAGCCCCTGCCATCTATCGTTTGCCCGCGGCAAATGCCCTCGTTGCAGGGGCACCTGCAAAGACTCGTTCAGCGGCGAACGATGAAGCAGTTCGTGCTATCACCGAAGTGCTCAAGCAGTTCTCGGTTGATGCCGCCGTCACCGGTTTTAGCCGTGGGCCCACGGTTACGCGTTACGAGATTGAGCTAGGCCCTGGCGTGAAGGTTGAGCGCGTGACCGCACTTTCCAAAAACCTTTCTTATGCCGTGGCCTCTAATGAAGTGCGCATCCTTTCTCCCATTCCGGGCAAGAGTGCCATTGGTATTGAAATTCCCAACACGGATCGTGAAATCGTGACCCTGGGTGACGTGCTTCGTTCCAACGCCTCCACCTCGAGTGAACACCCCATGACCATTGGCGTGGGTAAGGATGTCGAAGGTGGCTTCGTTGTCGCGAACCTGGCCAAGATGCCACACTTACTCGTCGCGGGTTCCACAGGTTCAGGTAAATCGAGCTTCGTCAACTCGATGATTACGAGCATTTTGATGCGCTCGACCCCCGCAGAAGTTCGCATGGTGCTGGTGGACCCTAAGCGCGTGGAACTCGCTCCCTATGCTGGTGTTCCACACCTCATCACCCCCATCATCACGAACCCCAAAAAGGCTGCAGAAGCCCTCCAGTGGGTGGTTAAAGAGATGGATATGCGCTACGACGACCTCGCCAGCTTTGGCTTCCGTCACATCGATGACTTCAACCGTGCTGTGGTCAACAACGACATTGTTCTCCCGGCAGGAAGTGAACGAGAGCTTCGGCCGTATCCCTACCTCCTCGTTGTCGTCGATGAGCTCGCCGACCTCATGATGGTTGCTCCCCGTGATGTGGAAGATTCTGTCGTCCGCATTACCCAGTTGGCTCGTGCCTCCGGTATCCACCTCGTCCTGGCCACACAGCGCCCCTCGGTGGATGTAGTGAC
>JBEGKV010000044.1:0-5974 GCA_041183925.1 Actinomycetota bacterium | reverse complement strand
CCCTTCGATCACTTTGTCTATGTCATTGCCGGTGACGGCGACCTCCAGGAAGGTGTCACCGCGGAAGCTTCCTCACTCGCTGGTCACCAGCAGCTGGGTAACCTCATCGCGATCTACGACTCCAACCAGATCTCCATCGAAGATGACACCACCATTGCCTTTACGGAAGACGTAGCCAAGCGCTACGAGTCTTATGACTGGCACGTTCAGACAGTGGACTGGAAGAAGACCGGCGTCTATGTGGAAGACGTGGCTGCCCTTAACGACGCGATCGAGGCAGCGAAGGCTGTCACCGACAAGCCTTCACTCATCATCCTGAAGACCATCATCGGCTGGCCTAGCCCCAAGAAGCAGAACACCGGCAAGATCCACGGTTCTGCATTGGGTGCAGACGAACTTAAGGGACTCAAGGAAGTACTCGGTTTCGATCCCGAGCAGAGCTTCGAAGTTGCCGATGAGGTCATTGCTCACACCCGCAAGGCCGTGGCCAAGGGCGCTGCTGAGCGCGCTGAATGGCAGAAGAGCTTTGACGCCTGGGCTGCAGCACACCCAGAGAACAAGAAGCTTCTGGACCGACTCGAGGCCGGTCACCTGCCCGACGGCGTAGAGGCAGCTCTCCCTGTTTTTGAAGGTGGCACCGAAGTCTCTACTCGCGCCGCATCGGGCAAGGTTCTCAATGCTCTCGGCGCTGTCATCCCCGAGTTGTGGGGTGGTTCTGCTGACCTGGCTGAATCCAACAACACCACGTTGGAGGGGGCGAAGTCCTTCGTTCCAGCC
Source organism: Actinomycetota bacterium (assembly GCA_041183925.1). Classification (GTDB taxonomy): domain Bacteria; phylum Actinomycetota; class Actinomycetes; order Actinomycetales; family Microbacteriaceae; genus Aurantimicrobium. The sequence continues at coordinate 5,197 of JBEGKV010000044.1, read as the reverse complement.
CAGTGGTCAACTCACGAGTGGACCGGTGACAACTACGGCCGCGTGCTTCACTTCGGTATTCGTGAGCACGCCATGGGTGCGATTCTCAACGGCATCGCCCTGCACGGCAAGACCCGTGCATACGGTGGAACTTTCCTCATCTTCAGCGACTACATGCGTCCCGCAGTTCGTCTGGCAGCACTCATGAAGGTTCCCTCGATTTTCGTATGGACCCACGACTCTGTCGCTCTCGGCGAGGACGGCCCGACCCACCAGCCCATTGAACAGCTCGCCACGTTGCGCGCGATTCCTGAGTTGGATGTTGTCCGCCCCGCCGACGCGAACGAAGTCGCCTACGCGTGGAAGACCATCCTGGAGCGTCGTAACGGACCTGCAGGTATTGCACTGACGAGGCAGAACATCCCTGTGTTCGTGCGTGGAGAAGGCACCGCCTCCGGCGACACCTTCGCTCACGCGCGTGAGACGGCCAAGGGTGCCTATGTTCTGGTCGATGCAGCAAACGGCTCACCTGATGTGATCTTCATTGCCACAGGCTCTGAAGTTCAGCTGGCAGTGGCCGCCCGTGAACAGCTGGCTACAGAAGGAATCCACGCCCGCGTGGTTTCTGTTCCGTGCCTGGAGTGGTTCTACGAGCAGACTCCCGCCTATCAGGAGAGCGTGCTCCCCGCTTCCGTCACAGCTCGTGTGTCCATCGAAGCCGGCCTCTCCCTGACCTGGGACAAGATTGTGGGCACTGCAGGACGCAGTGTGTCCATCGAGCACTTTGGTGCATCGGCCGATTACAAGACTTTGTTCACCAAGTTTGGAATAACAACCGAAGCAGCCGTGGCAGCCGCTAAAGATTCCATCGCAGCTCAGTAACACCTCACGTGAGGCCCGGAATGTAAATACCGGGCCTCACGTTACAACTTCACATCATCGCTTCACCTATCCCTCAGGAGAATCACAGTTCATGTCGAACACCCCCACCGCACAACTGTCCGCAGCCGGCGTCAGCATTTGGCTGGATGACCTGTCACGTGAGCGCATCACCTCGGGAAACCTTCAAGCCCTCATTGCTGAAAAGAACGTGGTTGGCGTGACCACAAATCCCACTATTTTCGCGGGTGCCCTGACCAACGGTGAAAGCTACGCTCCCCAGGTGAAGAAGCTTGCCGCTGCCGGTGCCGACGCCGAAGCAGCAGTGTTCGACATCACCACAGATGACGTGGCAGATGCCTGCGACATTTTCCGCGGCGTGTTCGACGCCACCAACGGCGTGGACGGCCGCGTCTCCATCGAGGTGTCCCCCACCCTGGCACACGATGCTCCCGGAACCATTGATGAAGCAAAGCGCCTGTGGGCAAAGGTCAACAAGCCCAACGCCTTGATCAAGATTCCCGCCACTTTGGCCGGACTCGACGCCATCACTGACGTCATCGCTGCAGGTATCTCCGTCAACGTGACCCTGATCTTCTCGCTGGAGCGCTATGAAGCAGTCATCAAGGCGTATCTGGCCGGTTTGGAAAAGGCGAAGGCCAATGGACACGACCTCTCCACCATTCACTCGGTTGCATCGTTCTTTGTTTCTCGCGTGGACACCGAGGTCGACAACCGCCTGAACGCTCTCGGCACTCCCGAAGCGCTTGCCCTCAAGTCCAAGGCAGGCTTGGCCAACGCACGCCTGGCCTACGAACTTTTTGAACAGCAGTTCAACACTCCTCAGGCTGTGTCCCTGTTGGCCGCTGGCGCAAACGCACAGCGTCCGCTGTGGGCATCAACCGGAGTAAAAGACCCTGCGCTCCCCGACACGCTCTACGTCACCGAGCTCGTTGCTGCCGGGATCGTCAACACCATGCCTGAAAAGACTCTGGATGCCACCTTCGACCACGGCGTGGTCACCGGCGACACCATCACGACCAACTACGCAGATGCCAAGGCGGTTTTTGCAGCACTGGCCGCTGTCGGCATCGACTTTGAGGACGTGACTACCCTCCTCGAAACTGAGGGTGTTTCTAAATTCATCATCTCCTGGGGCGAACTCCTCGAGACCGTCAACACCGCACTGGCTGGAGCATAAATGTCTTTCCGCATCAAGGTTTCTGGAGCTGCAGAAGCAGCAGTTGAGAAGCACGTTCCCCAGCTCGTGGCGGACCTCGTTGCCTCCAGCATCACGGCACAAGACCCTGCGCTGTGGGGTGCTGCCGCGGAAGCGGAAGCAGCTATTCGCCTCGGTTGGACCGAATCAGTCGCCATCTCCCGGCCCCTCGTTGCTGAAATTGACGCACTGCGTGATGAACTTCGTGCACAGGGCGTGAACCACATCGTTCTCGGCGGCATGGGTGGTTCTTCCTTGGCCCCAGAGGTCATCACCGCAACGATGCAGGCAGATTTGACCGTGTTGGACTCGACCGAGCCTGGTCAGATCAAAGCAGCCATTACCGACCGCTTGGAAACTACCGCCGTCGTCATCTCCAGCAAGTCTGGTGGCACCGTTGAAACTGACAGCCAGAAGCGTATCTACGAAGCAGCATTCGCTGCGGTGGGCATTAATCCAGTGGACCGCATCATCATTGTGACCGACCCTGGTTCACCTCTGGACACCTCGGCACGCGAAGCCGGTTATCGGGTCTTCAACGCAGACCCCAATGTGGGTGGACGCTTCTCTGCGTTGACCGCGTTTGGTCTGGTTCCTTCCGGACTTGCCGGTGTTGATCTCACCGAACTCCTCAACGAGGCAGAAGCTATCTCGCTGGACTTAGCTGTTGACCAGGCCGAAAACCCCGGCCTTATTCTCGGTGCGGCCATTGCCGGCACCTCTCCGCTGAAGAACAAGCTCGGGTTTGTGTCAGACGGCACCCACCTGGTTGGTTTCGCTGACTGGGCAGAGCAACTCATTGCGGAATCCACAGGCAAGGAGGGCACGGGAATCCTTCCCGTCGTGCTCGATGTAGTCTCCCCCGAACTCACCGCTGGCTATGAAGATCTGCAGATCATTCGCCTGGTCGATGATGCTCACGAATTCCACATGCTCAAGCATGACCGTCACGAAGGTGAAATCTTGGTGTCTGGAACTCTGGGTGCAATGTTCTTAGTCTTCGAATATGCCACGGCTGTGGCGGGACGCCTGCTGGGCATCAACCCCTTCGACCAGCCTGATGTCGAGTCAGCGAAAATTGCTGCCCGTGCACTTCTCGATAACCGTCCAGCACCCACCGAGCCACTTTTTACCAACCACGGTATTGAAGTTCGCGCCCACGGTGATCTGGGCGATGCGTCCACTGTGCGCGAAGCAATTACTGCTGTACTCGAACAGCTCCCTGCGGATGGCTATGTTTCCATTCAGGCTTATGTAGATCGCGCAAACTTCCCTGAAGTTTCCGGTGTCCGTGACCTCGTCGCTGCCCGCGCAGGACGCCCCGTGACCTTTGGTTGGGGGCCTCGCTTCCTGCACTCCACCGGCCAATTCCACAAGGGTGGCCCAGCTGTGGGTGTCTTTATTCAGATTCTTCAAAACCCTGAAGGCGACGTTGTCATTCCCGAGCGTCCTTTCACGTTTGGTCAGCTCATCGCAGCTCAAGCTGCGGGTGACGCCAACGTCTTGGCAGAACACGGCCGTCCCGTACTGACCTTGACGCTGACAAATCCCAACAAGGAACTTGAAGCCCTCTTCGCGGCCTTCAACTAATAAGGAACTTTCATGTCTCCTGCTGACATCACTGCCGGGAACAACCCTCTTCGGGTTGCTGAGGATCGGCGCCTGAACCGCATTGCAGGCCCCTGTGGCCTGGTGCTGTTTGGCGTCACCGGTGACTTAGCGCGCAAGAAGCTCATGCCCGCCGTGTATGACCTTGCGAACCGCGGCCTCTTGCCTCCCGGTTTTGCACTTGTTGGTTTTGCTCGGCGTGACTGGGAAACCGAAGACTTTGCACAAATTGTGCACGACTCGGTCAAGCAGTATGCCCGGACTGAATTTCGCGAGGACGTGTGGCAACAGCTCGCTAAAGGAATTCGTTTCGTACAGGGTGAATTCCACGATGACAAGGCCTTTGATCGGCTCAAGAAAACCATTGCAGAGCTTGATGAGAAGCGTGGAACGATGGGCAACCATGCGTTCTATCTCTCGGTGCCTCCTCGCTCATTCCCTGAGGTAGTGGCGCAACTCAAACGTGCAGGCCTGGCTGATGAAGTTGAGGGCCAATGGCGTCGTGTGGTCATTGAGAAGCCATTTGGTTCGGACCTGAAAACAGCGCGTGAACTCAACGATGTGGTCGAATCTGTATTCCCTGCAGACTCGATATTCCGCATTGATCACTATCTCGGTAAGGAAACCGTTCAAAACATCCTGGCTTTGCGTTTTGCAAACCAACTCTTTGAACCACTCTGGAACGCCGAACACGTCGACCACGTCCAAATCACAATGGCAGAAGACATCGGTGTGGGCGGGCGTGCTGGCTACTACGACGGCATCGGTGCGGCCCGAGACGTGATCCAGAATCACTTGCTCCAGCTCTTGGCACTGACCGCGATGGAAGAACCCATCTCCTTCGACGCCGATGATTTGCGTGCCGAAAAAGAAAAGGTGCTCGCCGCCGTTCGTCTGCCAGAGAATCTGGCAGAGTCCACCGCGCGCGGCCAATACGCCAGTGGCTGGCAAGGCGGTGAAGAAGTCGTGGGCTTCCTCGACGAGGAGGGCATGAACCCTCAATCCGTCACCGAAACCTATGCCGCTATGCGCCTAGATATTGGAACCCGCCGCTGGGCAGGTGTTCCCTTCTACTTGCGTGCAGGCAAGCGTCTGGGCCGTCGAGTGACGGAAATTGCTGTGGTGTTTAAGCGTGCTCCGCAGTATCTGTTTGCCGACCACCAAACCTCCGCACTGGGCCAAAATGCCCTCGTGTTTGCCGACCACCAAACCTCCGCACTGGGCCAAAATGCCCTCGTGATTCGCGTGCAGCCCGATGAAGGGGTCACCATCCGTTTTGGATCCAAGGTTCCCGGTGCCGGGATGCAGGTCCGCGACGTGACGATGGACTTTGGTTATGGTCACGCGTTCACAGAAGCCAGCCCAGAAGCCTATGAACGCCTCATCTTGGATGTTCTTCTTGGTGACCCCCCACTGTTCCCCCGCCATGAAGAGGTGGAACTGAGCTGGAAGATTCTTGATCCCATCGAAGAATTCTGGGAAACCCAGGGTCAACCTGAACAATATGCACCT